>JAKDNL010000258.1 GCA_030451825.1 Pseudonocardia sp.
GACGGCCGTCGCGCGTGCGTTCGGCCGCCCGTACGGCGTAGTGGACACGCTGCAACGTGGCCCGAGCACCAACGGGCACTCCGCCGGCGACGGCGACGCGGACCCGTTCTGGGCCGGTGGGTCGGCCCAGGACCCGTGGCGCAGCCCACAGACGCCGGTGACCGCCGCGCCCCCGGCCGTCGCCGAGGAACCCGCCGCGACGCCGCCGCGCCCGTCCGGGGCCCGGCTCAGCGTGCGTGAGGTGCTCTTCGGCGACCGGGTGCAGCCGAAGGCCCTGGCGTTGCTGGGCGTGCTGGCGCTGCTGCTCGGCGCGATCGGCGGGCTGGTCGGGCACTGGACCGCGGCCGGCGCGGACGGGCTGACCGAGCCCGGCGCCACGCTCGCCTCGGCCGAGGAGGCCAAGGAGCGACCGCCCGGATCGGTACCGGACCTGGCCGCGCGGCTGCTGCCCTCGGTCGTCTCGCTGGAGACGAAGGTCGGCGACGAGGCCGGCACCGGGTCCGGCGTGGTGATCGACCCGGCCGGCTACGTGCTGACCAACGACCACGTCGTCGCCCCGGCCATCGGCCCCGCCAAGGGCACGATCGAGGCCGTGTTCTCCGACGGTTCCCGGACCCCGGCCACGGTCGTGGGCGCGGATCCGATGACGGACCTGGCGGTGGTCAAGGTCGGCGTGGTGAACCCGACGGTCGCCCCGATCGGGCGCTCGTCGGAACTCGCGGTCGGCGACGGCGTGATGGCCATCGGCTCCCCGCTGGGCCTGGCCGGAACCGTCACCGTCGGCATCGTCAGCGCCGTCGACCGGCCGGTACGCCTCGACCCCGAGGGCAGCGCGGGCGCCGCGGTGATCGACGCGGTGCAGACCGACGCGGCGATCAACCCCGGCAACTCCGGCGGGCCGCTGGTCGACTCCACCGGCGCCGTCGTCGGCATCAACACCGCGATCCGCGGCGTCGGCGGGGACGCCGGCGGGAGCGAGGGCGGCTCGATCGGCCTCGGCTTCGCGATCCCGATCGACGACGCCCGCGGCGTCGCCGAGGAGCTGATCCGCACCGGGAAGGTGGCGCACGCCGACCTCGGGGTCAACGCCCGCTCGGTCACCGACGGCTCCACCGACGGCGCGCAGATCCAGAACGTGGTGGCCGGCGGACCGGCCGCGGCGGCCGGGGTCGCCGACGGCGACATCGTGGTCAAGATCGCGGGACGCTCGATCGCGGGTGCCGACGAGCTCATCGTCGCCGTGCGCGAGCACCAGCCGGGTGAACAGGTCCCGGTCGAGCTCGTCCGCCAGGGCCGGCCGCTCACCGTGACCGCGACCCTGGGGACGACGTGATGCCCGGACGTGATGGGAGGGGACGACCTGAGGTCCCGGCGGCGACCTCGGTAGGCTGGGTCACGTGTTCGAGAACATCGGTTGGCCCGAGATCCTCGTTCTCGTCGTCGCCGGCCTGTTCATCCTGGGGCCGGAACGGCTGCCGGAGGCCGCGGCGTGGGTCGGCAAGACGATCAGGCAGGTCCGGGACTACGCCACCGGCGCCCGGGACCACCTGAAGAAGGAGATGGGCCCGGAGTTCGACCAGCTCCAGCAGCCGCTCAACGACCTGCGCAGCCTGCGCAACCTGAACCCGCGCACCGCGATCACCCGCACCCTGATGGGCGAGGACGGCCCGACGAAGCCGAACGGCTACGCCCCCGGCCCGAACGGCGCCGCGGCCAACGGCAACGGCTCGAACGGTTCGGCCTCGAACGGCTCGGGCACGAGCGGCTCGGGCACGAACGGGTCCGGAACGAACGCGGCCGCCACCCCGGCTGCCGCGCCTCAGGCCCCGTTGAGCACCGGGGAGCGTCCACCGATCGACCCCGACGCCACCTGAGCTCGTCGTTCAACCTCGGTGGCCGTCTCGCGCGCCGGGGTCAGCCCAGCATCGGCGGGCGACGCGTGTGGTGGTCCGTGGCCTGCTGGTAGGCGTGGGCGGCGGCCAGGACCGTGGCGTCGGCGTGCCGCGGGCCGACGACCTGCAGACCCACCGGGAGCCCGTCCGAGGTGAACCCGCAGGGCACACTCGTCGCGGGCTGCTGGGTCATGTTGAACGGGTAGGTGAACGGCGTCCAGGACCACCACCGCGGGTTCGTCGAGCCTTCCGGCACCTCCAGCCCGCCCGGGAACGCGCGAATCGGCAGCGCCGGGGTGAGCAGCAGGTCGTACTCGGTGTGGAAGGCGCCCATCAGCGTTCCCAGCTCGTTGCGCACGGCCATCGCGCTCAGATAGTCCACCGCGCTGACCCGCTCGCCGGCCTCGGCGACCGCGACCAGGGCCGGGTCCATCCGCGCGCGGGCCTCGGCGTCCATCGGCTCCAGCGACTTCGCCGCGGAGGCGTTCCACAGCGTCTCGAACGGCTCGACCGGGTCGGCGAAGCCGGGGTCGGCGGTCTCCACGGTGGCCCCGAGGGAGGTGAACACCTCGACCGCGGCCGCCACCAGACCGGCGACCTCCGGGTCGACGGTGGCGAAGCCGAGCGTGGGGGAGAACGCGATCCGCAGCCCCTGCGCCCCGCCGGCCAGGCGTTCGACGGCCGACTCGCGGGCCACGTCGAGCACCCACGGGTCCCGGAGGTCGGGCCGTGAGATGACGTCGTGCAGCAGCGCGGTGTCGGCCACGGTGCGGGCCATCGGGCCGGGGTGGGCGAGCGTGCCGAACGGGCTGCCCGGGTAGTGCGCGATCCGCCCGTAGGTCGGCTTGTGCGCGACGGTGCCGGTGAACGCGGCCGGGATCCGCACCGAGCCGCCGGCGTCGGTGCCGATCGACAGCTGCCCCATGCCCAGCCCGACCGCCGCCGCGCTGCCCCCGGACGAGCCACCCGCGGTCAGCGCCGGGTTCCACGGGTTGGTCGTGACCCCGGTCAGCGGGGAGTCGGTGACCCCCTTCCAGGCCAGCTCCGGGGTGGTGTTCTTGCCGATCAGGACCGCGCCGGCCTCGCGGACCCGGGCCACCGGCGGGCCGTCGACCTCGAACGGGCCCTCGGCGCTGGTGGTGGTCGAGCCACGCCGGGTGGGCCAGCCGGCGGTCAGGAAGATGTCCTTGATCGAGGTGGGGACGCCGTCCAGCGGGCCGACCGGCTCGCCGGCCTGCCAGCGCGCCTGCGAGTCCTTCGCCTGAGCCAGCGCGAAGTCGGGGTCGACCAGGCAGAACGCGTTCACGGCGCCGTCGTGCTGCTCGATCCGGTCCAGCGCGTCCCGGGTCGCGTCGACGGGGGAGATCTCACCGGAGCGGTAACCCGCGAGGAGTTCTGTGGCGCTGAGATCGGCGGTGCTCACGAGGTTCCTCCGGAGGTGGTGCTCACGTATCCACGGGCCTTGTCGACGACGTTGTGCAGCTCCCGGCCGTCCCGGAAGAGCGCGAGGTTCTCGGCGAACAGGTCCACCAGTGTGTCGCGCCAGCCGACGATGTCGCCGGACATGTGCGGCGAGACGATGACGTTGTCCATCGTCCACAGCGCCGAGTCCGCGGGTAGCGGCTCGGTCTCGAAGACGTCCAGCGCGGCGCCGGCGATCCGGCCCGAGGACAGGGCGTCGACCAGGTCGTCGGTCACGATCAGCGGGCCGCGCCCGACGTTGACCACCCGGGCGGTGTCGCGCATCGTCTCGATCGAGCCCCGGTGCAGCAGTCCGCGGGTCTGGTCGGTCAGCGGCGCGGCCAGGACCAGGAAGTCGGCCTCGGGCAGCAACCCGTCCAGGGCGTCGAACGCGTGTACCCCGTCCCGGGCGGTGCGGCCGACCAGCTCGACGCGCAACCCGACCGCACGCAGCACCGACGTGATCGCGTGCCCGATCGGCCCGCTCCCGACGACCACCGCGCACCGACCGGCGACCGGCTCGGTCTCGCGGTGCCGCCAGGTCCGCTCGCCCTGCAGGCGCACCGAGCGCGGCAGGTCCTTGGCGAAGGCCAGGATCGTGGTGAGGACGTACTCGGCCATCGGGACGTCGAACACGCCGCGCGAGTTGGTCAGCGTCGTGTCCGAGGCGAGCAGCTCGGGGAACGCGACGCGGTCGACGCCGGCGCTGGCGGTGTGTACCCAGCGCACGGTGTCCGCGCCGCCGGCCCACGCCCCGCGGACGGCGTCGGAGGTGAAGTCCCAGGTGAGCAACACGTCGGAACCGGGCAGCGCGTCGGCCAGGGAGGTGTCGTCGGCAAACCGGAGATGTGCGTCACCCACACGTTCCGAGAGCCCCGGCGGCGTGTCCTCGCCATGTAGGACGGTGATGGTGAGTGCGTCCTGACCTGCGGGGTTTGCCAATCGAAGATCCTCTCAGAAGCCGGGGGCGAGAGATTGACACGCTAGGAAGCGCTCCTATAGTTGTCAACAATCTGCTGCGTTCGGTGCCGGTGCACGACTACCGAGCAGAGCTTGCGGAGCGAGCATCTGCGCTGCGCGGCGGAGGCCACCCACACATCACCTGCATTCCCAGGGGGATCTCCCGTGCCCAAACTGATCAGGATCGAGCTCGAACGCCGCGGGGTGGCGTGCGTGGCCGTGCTGCTGGACAACACCGCGCCGCGCACCTGCGCGGGGGTGTGGGCGGCGGTGGGCGAGGGCCCGCTGGGGGGCGACGCCCAGCACGCCAAGTACGCGCGCAACGAGGTCTACACGATCGTCCGCCGCTTCGGTCCCCGGATCGGGCAGGAGAACCCGACGGTGACCCCGATCCCGGGCGACGTGTGCTACTTCGACTTCCACGGCGGCATGCTCGACGCCTCGTTCAAGGACGACCAGGGCATCGACGCCGAGGCCGGCGGGATCGACCTGGCGATCTTCTACGGCCGCAACAACCTGCTGCTCAACGGTGACGTCGGCTGGGTGGTGGGCAACGTCTGGGCCTCGATCACCGAGGGCCTCGACGAGACGGCCGGAGCCTGCCACGACGTGTGGCGTTCGGGCAGCGTCGGCGAGCGGCTCGTCTACTCCCGTCTCGAGGGCTGAGACGTGCCCGCCGAACTGTCCGTCGGGCTCACCCACGAGCCGGCGGACACGGTCTCGCGGGCCCCCGACGACCGGGCCGCCGACGACCAGTCCCCCGACGGCGTGGTCGACGCCCCGGGCGTCGGGATGATCGCGCCGTTCGACTTCGCGCTGGACCGCGAGCTGTGGCGCTGGGCGCCGGAGGACGTCTCGCTGTACCTGACGCGGATGCCGTTCCTCACGACGCCGATGACCGTGGACATGGCCGAGGCGATCGCCGACCGGCGTCCGGTGCGCCGCGCGACCCAGGACGTGCTCACCCCGCGACCGGGGGTGGTCAGCTACGCCTGCACGTCGGGCAGCTTCGTCGGCGGCGCGGCGGCCGAGTACGTGCTGCACCGCACGATCCTCGACGCCGGCGCGCCGCGGGCGTCCACGACGTCCGGTGCGTTGATCGAGGCACTGGCACTGCTCGGGGTGCGTCGGCTGGCCATCGCCACGCCCTACATCGAGGCGGTGACGTCACGGTTGATCGGGTTCCTCGGCGACCACGGTGTGCAGACCGTGGCCAGCGATGGGCTGGGCCTGATCGGCAACATCTGGCGGACCACCTACGCGCAGGTCGTCGAGATCGTCCGCGAGGTGGACTGCCCGGAGGCCGAGGCACTGTTCATCAGCTGCACCAACCTGCCCACCTACGACGTGATCGAGCCACTGGAGCAGGCGCTGGGCAAGCCGGTGATCACCGCGAACCAGGTGACGATGTGGGACGCGCTGCGCAAGATCGACCGCGCGGCCGTCGGCGGCGGCGCGCTGCTCTCGGCATGGCAGCCCGGTGAGCAGCGGACTTGCGTCCCCGCTCTGCCTGTAGGATTGTCGACAACATGAGTGGCAAGACGGTCGGCATCCTGTACCCCGGCTACTCGGCCGAGGACGACTACCCGCGCGCCGAGCAGCTCCTGACCGACGGCAGCACGCTGCCGCTGGTGCACACCGAGATGCGCGAGGACGCCCACCGGGTGGACGCGCTGCTCGACATCGGCGGCGACGACGTGCTCGCCGAGGGCGCACGTGCGGTCGCCGACAAGTTCGGGCCTTTGGACTCGATCGTCTGGGCCTGCACGTCGGGCAGCTTCGTGTTCGGTCCGGAGGGCGCGGCCGAGCAGGTCGCGGCGCTGCGGTCGAGTGCCGGGGTGCCGGCGTCGAGCACGTCGTTCGCGTTCGTCCAGGCCTGCCAGCGCCTCGGCGTCTCCGCGGTGGCGCTGGGCGCGACCTATCCGCCGGACGTCGCCGAGAAGTTCGTCGAGTTCCTCGCCCACCACGGCATCACGGTGCTGACCGTGTCCGCGCGCGACATCATCACCGCGGCCGAGGTCGGCACCCTGCCCGGTGAGCTGGTGCTGGACTTCGCGGCCGCGGTCGCGTCGGACGCCCCGCAGGCCCAGGCCGTCCTGCTGCCCGACACCGCGCTGCACACCGTCGCGTCGCTCGACGCGCTCGACGAGCGGGTCGGCAAGCCCGTGCTGACCGCCAACCAGGTCAGCATGTGGCAGGGGCTTCGGCTGGCCGGCGCGGACATCGCCCGGCCGCACCTGGGGACCCTCTTCGCCACGGTGGCGTGAGCGGAGGTCGACACCATGGGTCTGGACGTGAGTGAGCTGGAGCCGGTCAGCAGGCGGTCCACCGCGGAGATCGTGGCGGACCGGATCCGGACCGCGATCATGCGCGGGACGTTCCCGCCCGGCGCCCAACTCGGCGAGGTCGAGCTGGCCGGGCGTCTCGGGGTGAGCCGGGGCCCGTTGCGCGAGGCGATGCAACGCCTGGTCGCCGAGGGACTGCTGCGGAGCGAGCGCCATCGCGGACTGTTCGTGCGCGATCTCGACGCCGACGACGTCCGCGACGTCTACATCGCCCGCACCGCCGTCGAGCGGGCCGCGGCGCTGCTGGTGCTGGCCGGTGACCGGACCGCGGCGGCGGCCCGGCTGACCGGGGCGCTGGGGGCGATGGAGGCCGCGGCGCGTGCCGGCGACGCGGTCGCGCTCGCCGACGCCGACCACGACTTCCACGCCGAGCTCGTCGCGGCGTCCGGGAGTCCCCGCCTGCGCCGGATGACCGACGCGCTGCTGGTCGAGACGCGGATGTGCCTGGCCGCGCTGCAGGAGACCGCGCCGCCGGCCCCGGACCTGATCGCCGAGCACCAGACCCTGCTCGACGCCGTGCGCGACGGCGACCGGAACCGCCTGGTGTCGACACTCGAGGCGCACATGACCGACGCCGTCACCCGGATCCTGGCCGCGATGGTCGCTTGACGGCACGAGGGTTGCCGGTGGGAGGTGCGCACCGCCACCCGCCGTCCCCGCCTGAGCCGATCGGCTCCGTCCACCGTCTGGCTGATCAGCCGGCTGCTGGAGGTCGCCCCGAACGCGTCTCATGTCCGCGCTCCGCAGCCGGATACGGTGCGAGCATCGGCGGTGAGCGAGGAGGAACGATGTTCCGATGGGGGGGTCGAGCCGACGACGACGCGCCCGACGACGCCACGCTGGCTGCCCGCGATGCGGCCACCCAGAGCTTCCTCGCGCTCGACGACGAGCAGCGCGCCGCCGCGGTCGCGGTCGGGGCTGCCGACGAGCTGAGCTCCCAGCCCCCGCTCGCCCCGTTGTGGGAGCAGACGGCAGCGGTCGGCGGCCGGGCGACCGAGGCCTACCTGGCCGCGACACGCCAGTTCCCGCTCGACGGCAGCGGCGCGCACACCGGGGCCCGAGCGGCCGACGAGCAGGCACTGCGCGAGATCGAGGCCGCCCGCGCGGCGATCCGGCGGTTCCGTTCGACGTACGCGCGGCGGCTGGACGAGGCCGACGCGGTGCTGCGGGCCATGCCGACGCTGCTCGGTGAGGCTCGCACGGCGCTGGTCGAGGCGCGCGGCGCCATCGCGCAGACCGAGGCCGCCGGACTGCGCTCCCGGCGTGCGCATGAGCACCTCGTCGAGGCCGAGCAGGCCGCAGTGGGGATCGATGACGACAGCCTGGCGCTGGGCGAGCGCCGCGACCGGGCCCGACGGGTCCGTGACCTCGCACGGCGGGCGTCGACCCTGGCCGCGGACGCCCCGCGGACCGCATCGACGGTTCGGTCCACACTGTCCAGCGTCGCGACGCGCCGCTCGGCCGCGGCCGAGAAGACCGACCGGATCGGCCCGGATCTGTCCGCGCTGCGACGAGAGTTCTCCGACCCCTGTTCCCGCGATCTCGCCGATGCTCGCTCCCGCGCCGACGGTGCGATCACCGATGCGGACCGCGCGATCGCCGACGCCCGCCGGCTGGCCGACGACGGTGACTGGGACGACGCGGTGGAGGCTCTGGCGGTCGCCCGATCGGCGCTGAGTGTGGCCGAGGACCGGTGCGACGCCGTACGGGAGCGGCTCGCCGACCTCCGGGACGTACGCGCCGACCCGGTCCGGCGCGCCGCCGAGGCACGGTTCGTCCTTCGGGACGCCCAGCGCCTGGTCGTCGACCGAGGTCTGGTGGGCGAGTTCGGTCAGGTCCTCGACGCGCAGGCGACGCGCCTGGACAACGCACGGGCCCGGCTCACCGGCGTGCACCCGGATTACTGGTTCTACCTCACCGAGCTGCGGGGCGTCCGGGACCGGGTCGAGCAGGTCGTCCAGGACGTTCGCGCGACCCAACGCTGAGCCCCTGCCCCACCCCGGGCTTAGTGCCAATGGCGCGCACGTCCCCGGGGTCACTTCGACGGGAACGTCGGGGCACGTTCGTTCGTTTCCGGTACGGGCGGTCGATCCGGCACCTTCCGATACTCCTCTGTATCGTCGCGTCCACCCCTGGGATGCTCTTGTCGGGGTTCGGGGGCATCCGTGCCCACACGACAGATGCGGAGAAGCACGTGAGCGTCAGCCTGACCAAAGGTGGGAACGTCAGCCTCAGTAAGGAGGCTCCCGGCCTGACGAACGTGGTCGTCGGCCTGGGATGGGATGTCCGGTCCACCACCGGCACCGAGTTCGATCTCGACGCCTCGGCGATCGTCCTGAACGCGGAGGGCAAGGCGGTCTCCGACAAGCACTTCATCTTCTTCAACAACCTCACCAGCCCGGACGGCACCGTCGAGCACACCGGCGACAACCTGACCGGGGAGGGTGAGGGCGACGACGAGCAGGTGAAGGTCAACCTCGCCGGGCTGCCGGCCGACGTCGACAAGGTGGTGTTCCCGGTCAGCATCTACGACGCCGACACGCGGTCGCAGAGCTTCGGCCAGG
>JAKDNL010000259.1 GCA_030451825.1 Pseudonocardia sp.
GGCGTCGTCGGTGCCGATGTCACAGCATCCGGTGCGGAAGAATCCGGTCATCGGGTCGGTACCGCAGGTCTCCAGCTCTCCACCGAGCACGTTGTGCGCCATGCCGCCATGCAATCAGACCCGGCGGCACCCCGCGTGAGCGGCGAACCCGGCGGAGGAGCCGGCCGTCACACCCCTCTTGACATCGACCTGACTTCAGCTACGAGGGTGGCGCCACACCGACGACGAGGAGACACCCCCATGCGAACGATCATCGCCATCGCGTTCGGCACGACCGGCGTGCTGCAGCAGACCGACGTCGAGGACCCGGTCCCCGGGCCGGGCCAGATCGTCGTCGACGTCGAGGCCGTGGGTGTGCTCTGGCTCGACACCCAGATCCGGCAGGGCCGTGGGCCCGAGCAGTTCGCCGTGGCGCCGCCCTACGTGCCGGGCGGAACGGTCGGCGGCACGGTGTCCGCGGCCGGTCCCGGCGCCGGGGATTCATGGCTCGGACGGCGCGTGCTGGTCCACTCGGCCGTCGGTGGTTACGCCGAGCGGGTCCCGGCCGAGACGACGGCGCTGGTCCCGGTCCCCGACGGGCTCGGGCTCCCCGAGGCGACCGCGCTCCTCGACGACGGCACCACCGCTCTGGCCCTGCTCGAGCGCACGCCCGTCCGGCCCGGCGAGCACGTGCTGGTGCTCCCGGCCGCGGGCGGCCTGGGCAGCCTGCTGGTGCAGATGGCGGCCTCGGCGGGCGCGACGGTGATCGGCGCCGCCCGTGGCTCGGCCAAAGCAGACCTGGTCCGCAGCCTGGGCGCGACACACGTCGTCGACTACGCCGAGGACGGATGGTCGGACGCCGTTCGCAGGCTCGTCCCGGACGGGCCGGGTGTCGTGTTCGACGGGATCGGCGGTGCGGTCGGCGCGACGGCCGCGGCACTCGTGACCGACGGCGGGCGTTTCAGCTCCTACGGCGTCGCCGGCGGAGCACCGACGGTGGTCCCGCCCGAGCGGCGCGTCACCGCGACCGGGATGGAGCAGCTCGCCGAGTTCGGCGCCGACCGCGCGCGCCGTGCGCGTGACGTCCTGGACGCAGCGGCGGCGGGCCGGCTGCGGCCCGTGATCGGGCAGACCTACCCGCTGGTCGACGCCGCCCGCGCCCACGACGACATCGAGGAGCGCCGGGTGACCGGGAAGAGCCTGCTGCTGGTCTCAGGCTCCGACCGTCAGACGACCACGATGCCGAGGAGCGCGTCCAGCGCCTCCCGGGCGCTGCCGGGGGCGTAGGTGTCGGTACCGCGCCGGGACAGCGCCTCGTCCGTCCACGCGTCCACCGCGGCCAGCGCACCCGGGGTGTCCAGGTCGTCGGCCAGGTGCGTGCGCAGCCGCGACACCAGGTGCTCCGCGGACGGCCCGGCGTCCAGGGTCAGGGCCTCGCGCCAGCGGTCCAGCCGCGCCTGGGCCTTGGCCTGCAGCTCGTCGGTCCAGGAGCGGTCGGTGCGGTAGTGCCCGGACAGCAGCGCCACCCGGAGGACGTTCGGGTCCAGGCCCAGGCCGCGCAGCTTCGAGACGAACACGAGATTGCCCTTGGACTTGGACATCTTCGCCCCGTCCAGCCCGATCATCCCGCTGTGCGTGTAGTGCCGGGCGAACGGGTGATCACCGGTCAGCGCCTCGGCGTGCGCGGCACCGCACTCGTGGTGCGGGAACGCGAGGTCGGAGCCGCCGCCGTTGAGGTCGATCTGGGCGCCGAGCCGGTTCAGCGCGATCGCCGCGCACTCGACGTGCCAGCCGGGGCGGCCACGGCCCAGGTCGGACTCCCACGCCGGCTCGCCCGCGCGCTCCATGCGCCACAGCAGCGGGTCCAGGCGGTGCCGCTTGCCGGGGCGGTCCGGGTCTCCCCCGCGCTCGCCGAAGAGCTCCAGCATGGTGGCCTCGTCGTAGTTCGACTCGTAGCCGAAGTGCCCGGTCACGCTGATGTCGTGGTAGACGTCCGGGTACTCCGGGTCGTCGAGACGGTAGGCCGCGCCGGAGGCGAGCAGCTTCCCGACCAGCTCGGAGATCTCCGGGATGGCCTCGACGGCGCCGATGAACTGGCGCGGCGGCAGCACCCGCAGCGCCTCCATGTCCTCGCGGAACAACGCCGTCTCGCGCATCCCGAGCACGACCCAGTCGTCCTGGTCGCGGGCGGCGCGCTCGAGCAGCGGGTCGTCGATGTCGGTGACGTTCTGGACGTAGTGGACGTCGTGCCCGAGGTCGAGCCAGAGCCGGTGGACCAGGTCGAACGCCAGGTAGGTGGCGGCGTGGCCGAGGTGGGTGGCGTCGTACGGGGTGATCCCGCAGACGTACATCCTGGCGGTGTCCCCCGGAGCGGTCGGCCGGACCCGGCCGGTGGCCGTGTCGTGTAGCCGCAGTGGGGGGCCCGCGCCGTCGATGGCGGGGACGTCGACGGAGGACCACGTACGCATACGTCACAACCTACGCGTCCGGTTTCGTCCGGGCGACGACCGTGCGCGCCGGCCCGAACCCCGGACGGGACTGTGGTCACGGGTGTGCCGCCTCCCCAACGGGCGCGGTGACCTGCGGCGCGTCATCGGAGTGCCGGCGCGAGAGCAGCCGGCCCCAGCAGCGCCGGAGGTGATCCCTGCCACCGACAGACCCAGCTCGATGATCGGGTCCCCGGTCGTGGTGCACCACCGTCCGATGGTTCCGGTGACGGCGGTTCCACCGCCGCACAACCAGACCGTTGGTACTTTCCTCGGAGGAGGAGATATCGCGTGAGCACGCCCGGCGCACTGATGGCGGCCGAGACGGCCGAGCAACCGCAGGTCTGGCGCCGGCTTCGCGCCGAGTCCGGACCCGACGGCGCGAGCGGCCTGCATCGCGCCGCCGGGCAGATCCGGAGCCGCGCACCCCGCTTCGTGGCGCTCGTGGCACGCGGTACCAGCGACCACGCCGCGCTCTACGCCAAGTACCTGGTCGAGATCCGGCTCGGGCTGCCCGCAGGACTCGTGTCACCGTCCACGATGACCGCCTACGGCGCCCGGCCGGACCTGCGCGACGTCCTCGTGCTCGCGGTCAGCCAGTCCGGAGGTTCCCCCGACCTGCTGCGCACGGTGCAGGTCGCCGGCGCGCAGGGAGCGCTGACCGTCGCGGTCACCAACGACGCGGCGTCCCCGCTCGCGTCCGCGGCGCACGCCCACGTCGACGTGCTGGCCGGGCCGGAGCGGGCGGTCGCGGCGACCAAGACCTACACCGCCCAGATGCTGACCCTGCACCGGCTGCTCGATGCCGTCGGCGGTGGTGACGGCGCCTCCTCGGACCCGCTTCCCGATCTGGGCGACGCCGTTCTCGCGCGCGACGGCGAGGTGGCCGTGCTGGCGCAGCGGTACCGGTTCGCGCAGCGGATGATCACCACCGGGCGGGGCTACTCCTACCCCACGGCCCGGGAGGCCGCGTTGAAGCTGATGGAGACCGCGTACGTCTCGGCGCAGGCCTTCTCCGGGGCGGACCTGCAACACGGGCCGCTGGCGCTGATCGAGCCGCAGGTGCCGGTTCTGGCCATCGTCTCCGAGGGCGCGGGCGGCGAGGCCATGGCGCCGGTGCTGGCCTCGTTGGCCGAGCGGGACGCGGACGTGCTGCGGATCGGATCGCCCGGGCCGGGTCTCGGCATCGAGCTGCCCGGCGGGGTGGACGACGAGCTGTCCCCGCTGCTGGAGATCCTGCCGCTGCAGCAGCTGGCCCGCCACGTCGCGCTCGACCGGGGCGCGGACCCGGACGCACCACGCGGCCTGCACAAGATCACCGCGACCCTGTGACCCCGCCGGTGCTGCTCGCCGCGGGCACGCTCGTGACCGGTGGCGCGGACCCCCCGGCACCCGGCTGGGTGGAGCTGCACGGGGACCGGATCGCCGCCGTCGGGTTCGGTCGCCCGGATCGGGTGTCGGATCTCGACCTGCCGGACGCGGTGCTGGTCCCCGGGTTCGTCGACCTCCACGTGCACGGCGGCGGGGGCGCCTCCTTCCCCACCGGCGACCCGGACGAGGCCATGGCCGCGCTCGCGCTGCACCGCGCGCACGGCACCACGACGAGCCTCGCGAGCCTGGTCAGCGACACGCCGCAGGCCCTGCAGCGCGCCGTCGCCAGGCTGTCCGGCCTGGTCGAGGACGGGGAGCTGGCCGGGCTGCATCTCGAGGGCCCGTGGCTGGCCGGCACCCGATGCGGCGCCCACGACCCGTCGACGTTGCGGGACCCCGACCCGTCGGAGATCGCGCGGCTGCTGCGCCGCGGGACGGTCCGGATGGTCACCCTGGCCCCCGAGCTGACCGGGGGGCTCGACGCCGTGCGGCAGGTCGCCGGGGCCGGGGTGATCGCCGCGGTCGGGCACACCGACGCGCCGTACGCGCTGGTCGTCGACGCGATCGAGGCGGGAGCGCGGGTCGGGACGCACCTGTTCAACGCGATGGCGCCGCTCGGTCACCGGGAGCCGGGCCCGGCCGCGGCGCTGCTCGTCGACCCGCGGGTGACCGTCGAGCTGATCACCGACGGGGTGCACCTGCACCCGGCCGTGACGGAGCTGGTGCAGGCGAGCGCCCCGGGGCGGATGGCCGCGGTGACCGACGCGATGTCGGCGGCCGGGATGCCGGACGGCGAGCACCGTCTCGGGCGCCTGGACGTGCGGGTGCGCGACGGGGTGGCGCGGCTGGCCGGCCAGGACACGATCGCCGGGTCCACCGCGACCGGGGACGTGCTGTTCCGCCGGATCGTCGCCGGATCCTCGATCCCGCCCGAGCCGGGCACACCGGCCTGGGCGCGTGCGGTGGCGCGCGCCGTCGAGGCGACCTCCACCGTCCCGGCGCGGGCCCTGGGGATCGACGACGTGGGCCGCCTGATTCCAGGCGCGCGGGCGGACCTGGTCGTGCTGGACCGGTCCCTGGATGTGCGCACGGTGTATCGGCACGGGGCGGAGCTCGCCCCGTGCCCCGCAACACCTGGCTGACCGGCCCACTCACCGTCGGCGGCTGACGCACCAGGGCTGCCGCCGGGTGCTCCGACAGCCGTGGCGCGTCACTCGGCTATCCACCGGGGCTCACCACCACTCGTGGGCGAGCTTGGTTTCGATGTCGCGGACGTGGCGGCGGGCGCAGGCCGGGCAGAGCCACCGTTCCCGGTCGTGGTCGTCACGTTCGCGGACCCAGGTCAGGGCCCGGGTCCCGGACGACTCGGCTGTGGTGGCGCAGATCCGGCATGACGGCCCGATGTCGGGCGTCTCGCCACCGGGGGGTCCGGGCTGCGTCGGGTCGGGCACCGGTTCAGGATGCCGTGACCGGCTCCCCCCGCGGAACCGGAACCTCCCGGCGACGTGCCAGGCGCGCCGCGATCGCCGCACACACCATGAGCTGGATCTGGTGGAACAGCATCAGCGGCAGCACGACCAGCGCCACGGCGTGCCCGGCGAACGGCACACCGGCCATCGGCAGACCGCTGGCCAGGCTCTTCTTCGACCCGCAGAACAGGACCGTGATCCGGTCGGCGGCGTCGAACCCGAGCACCCGCGACCCCAGCGCCGTCGCCCCGAGCACGATCGCGAGCAGCACGACGTTCACCCCGAGCAGCACGACCAGCGACAGGCCGGTCAGCTCCCGCCAGGTCCCGGCGACCATCCCCGCGCTGAACGCCGAGTAGACGATGAGCAGGATCGACCCGCGGTCCACGACCACCAGCTGTTTCGCGTGCCGCAGCACCCACGGCCCGATCAGTGGCCGGGCCAGCTGCCCGGCCACGAACGGCGCCAGCAGCCGCAGTCCGATGTCGAGCAGCGAGGACGCCGAGAGCCCACCCTGGGTGGAGAGCAGCAGCGCGGCAAGCAGCGGCGTCACCACCACGCCCAGCACGTTGGACTGCGACGCCGCGACGACCGCCGCCGGCACGTTGCCCCGGGCCAGCGACGTGAACGCGATCGAGGACTGCACGGTCGAGGGCAGGCAGCACGCGAACAGCACCCGGTCGCCAGCGGCACCGGCAGCAGGCCCGCCGGCAGCAGACCCGCGGCGAGCCCGAGCAGCGGGAACAGCACGAACGTCGCGACCAGGACCGTCGTGTGCAGCCGCCAGTGCCGGAGCCCGTACAGCGCCTCGCGGGTGGACAGGCGCGCGCCGTAGAGGAAGAACAGCAACCCGATCGCGACGGTCGTGGCCACGTCCACCCCGCCCGTGACCAGCAGCAGGACCAGGAACGTGTCGAGCCGGACGCGGCGCGCGACGTTCATGGCCCCGATTGTGCGGCGCCAGTTCGCGAAGGAGACGCTGACCCGGGCGACGATCGTCCCGTACCCGGACAACAACACGATCTTCGACGCGGTCGCCGACGGCCGGGCCGACCTGATGGTCACCGACGCGGTCGAGACCCGCTGGCAGGCCACCCTGGGCACGGGACTCTGTGCGGTGCACCCGGACCGGCCGTTCACCAGCTCGGACAAGGCCTACCTCGTGCGGCAGGGCGACCCGGCGTTCCTGGACCGGGTGAACACGTGGCTGCGCGGCGCCATGTCGGACGGGACCTACCAGCGCTTCGCCCGACCCTGGATCGGGTGAGCTCGGCGGGTCGGACGTTCCGCGTCCGGCCTGGCACGATCTGGGGCCGGCGACCCATCGGCGAACAGGAGGGACGAGGGTGGGCAGGTTCGCGGTACACGTCACCACCGAGATCGAGGACATCGACGACGAGACCTACGACCAGCTCGAGGACGCCCTCGCCGACGTGGCGGGCGTCCTGGGCGAGGGGGGCGGCGTCTGGGCGCAGCTCACGGTCGAGGCCGCGGACGCGACCGGCGCCGCCACGGTGGGCGAGAACGCGGTGCGCACGGCGCTGGCCGCGCTGGACCTGCCGGTCGAGGTGACGGCCGCCGAGATCATGACGGTCGAGGAGTTCGAGAGCGCCGGTGGCATCCTGCGCCGCTACGAGCAGCCCGCGGACGCCGCCCAGGACCAGCGCCTCGACGAGCTCCGGGCGCGCATCGCGGCGGTCCTCGAGGACGACGACGGGCCGGCTCCGGGCAGCTGAGGCGGGCGCTGGTCAGGGTGTGAGCACGTGGCGACCGCGCACCCCACCCTTGGCCACGACGCGGTGGGCGTCGGCGGCCCGGTCCAGGGGCATGACCGTGTGCACTCGCGCGGGCAGCTCGCCGGACGCCGTGCGGGCGAGCAGGCCTCCCAGTCGAGGGCCGTCGGGGTGCGCCACCACGGCGGCTACCGAGATGCCGCGCTCCGCGACCGGCTCGGAACCTGGCTGGACGCCGACGAAGGCCCCGCCGTCGCGGACCAGGGCGAGGCCCTCCTCCTGCAGCACCGCAGCGTCGGCGACCGCGTCCCACCCTGGTTCGACGTGCGTGGCGAAGTCGGCGCCGAGACCGCGGACGAACGTCTCGTCCTCGGCTCTGGCCAGACCGGTCACCCGCCAGCCGCGGTCCTGCGCGAGCGAGACGACGTATCCCCCGACCGCGCCGGCCGCCCCCGTCACCAGCAGCCGGTCGCCGCCGGTGGACGGGTCGGCGAGCAGGTCGACGATCTGGGCGGCGGCCAGCGCGTTGAGCGGCACCGTCGACGCGGCGACCAGGTCCAGCCCGTCGGGCACGACCGCGATGTCGGCGGCCGCGACGACGAGCTGTTCGGCGTAGGTGCCGAAGTCCCGGTCGAAGCCGCCCACCAGGCCGGCGACCCGACTACCGACCGCCAGGTCCACACCGGGACCGGCGGCGACCACGGTGCCGGCGAAGTCCCAGCCCAGGCCGGTACGTCCCGGCTGGTTGATCAAGCCGCGTGCGTGGAACAGACCGCCGGCGACGGCGAGGTCGACCGGGTTGACCGCCGCGGCGGCGACCCCGACACGGACCTCGCCGGGCCCTGGCGCGCGGACGGAGACGTCGACGATCTCGATCGAGTCGGGTCCGCCCGGGATGCGGACGACGGCGGTGCGGAACGTGGTGGTGCTCACTGGCTTGCTCCTCGCGGCTTGTGTTCGACGGTGTGCTGCACCACCCTGGATGGGTAACTCTCCAACGGGAAGTACGCACGTCGAGGTGCGTAGGTCACCCCGCGGTAAGGAGGAGGAGCCGATGTCCACGAGGACGGCCGCCCAGAAGCAGGCACATGCGAAGGTCGACTACGACGCGTTCCTGGCGAACTGCCCCAGCCGCCAGCTGCTCGACCGGATCTCCGACAAGTGGGTGGCACTGATCCTGGCCGCGCTCGGCAGCGACGGCCCGCATCACCGTGGCGGAGACCGCGCCGGTGCACCGCGAGCGATGCGCTACTCCGAACTGTCCCGCCGGCTGGCCGGGGTCAGCCAGAAGATGCTCACCCAGACGCTGCGTTCTCTCGAACGCGACGGCCTGCTCACCCGCACCGTGACGCCGACGGTGCCGGTCACGGTCACCTACGAGCTGACCGGCCTCGGTCTCTCGCTCCAGCACGTGATGCAGGGCATCAAACAGTGGGCCGAGGCGAACATGGACGAGGTCCTCGCCCATCGCGAGAAGCACGACACGCGCGTCGCGTGACACCGCGAGGACCTATCGCCGCTCACGTCGCCATGAGCCGGCGGAGGAACCACCGTGTCAGGGTGTCGTCCACGACCGTGGTCGCGGGTAGCTGTGGGGCCGGCTCCAGGCCCGGCTCGTCGGCCAACGGGTGCGCCAGGTCCGCCACGGTGACCAGCTCGATCTCGTCCGGGCGCGCGTAGCGCTCGCGGAGGGCACCGACCAGGGCCATGGCGTCGGTTCGCGAGACCGGACGGTCCAGCTCGCCGCTGATCAGGAGCAGCGGCGGTTGTCCGGTGAGCTCGTCGGCGCGGGCGACGAAGTCGAGGTCGTCGGCGGTGGCGCGGGACTCGGCGGTCCACGGGCCTTGCCGCTGCCCGGCGCGGGGGCGGCCGCCTTCCAACTAGTCGGCCAACCCGACCGCCGTCGGGATCACCGCTGTGTTGCAGATCGTCTCGGTGCCCCCTGTGCCAGGCGAACTTCTATGCCGGCGGGGTGGTCAACGTCGTGACGCTCGGCGTGTTCGTCGTCGGATCAGCGCTGGTGCTGGGCTGCGAGCGACTCTTCGGTGCGCCGACCCGCTGGTTCGGCTTCGTCTCCGGCGGGATCGGGCTCCCCGGGGCACTCCCGCCCGGGCTGGTTGCACGAGCGGAGCTCTGGCACAGCCAACCTGCACGAACGGGGCTCTCGCGCAACCGGGGG
>JAKDNL010000875.1 GCA_030451825.1 Pseudonocardia sp.
GGGTCAGCGGAGCTGACAGTGGTAGACGCACACGTTGTTGTCGAGCATCCAGTCCAAGACCTCCTCGAGGGCGTGCAGCACCACATCGTCGTCGGCGACTTGCTCACTGGCCGCCGCACCGTCGCTCGAGATGCGTTGCCGCACGCGGGTGACCTCGGCTTCGATGTCGACGATGCCGAGGCCGTCGAGGCTGTTGCGGGTGCGGTGCGCGAGCCTGCGCCGGCGGAGGGCCTGCTGATGCGCACCGATCCGTGCCCGGCGCCCGGCCTCCTTCTCCGGCGATCCCACGACGCGCAGTAGCCGCGAGCCGCGCGCGCGCGGCGTGCCGTCGGGTCCCGAAGCTGGCATACGGCTCATTGTGGCTCCCCGGTTCGCGGGGGGTGAGGAACAGCTCGAGATGCGGGGCGGCGAACCGTGGGGTGGAGCGCCGGGTATCGCGCGCCGGCCCCGTTAGCTGTAGAGCGGTTGGTGGTGAGGAGGTCATCGACCTCGTGGCGGCGATCTTGGTAGGCAGCCAGCGCGGTGGCGACCTCGGCGGGTTCGGCGTCATCGCTGGTGAGAGCGACGATCAGGGCACCACCGGCAGTGGCCTCCTCGGTGAGCCGGTCGGCGAGCAGCTCGGCGCCGAGGAGGACGAGCGCGGTGTTGACCCGCTTTGCGTGCTGCAGCGCGGCGCGGTACGTGGTGGGGGTCTCGGCGGCGATCGCGGTGAACAGCCCGGCCTGGGCTTGCCGGCCGGAGCGGACCAGGGCGGTGAGCTGGTCCACGCCGGGGGTGTAGCCGCGGCGGGCAACGCTGATCGTGTGCCTGCTTGTGGTGGTGGTCATGGGCTACTTCCTCCAGGCGCGGTGCTGGTTGGGGGGATCACGGTTGGGGGTCCGGTCGAGGCGGCTTGCGGGTGCGCGAGGCGCGCCTGGTGGCGCTGGCCTCGGTGTCGGCGCTGTCTGGGCTGGTGGTGGTGGTGATCTCGTGGGCTGGGCCGGTACGCAGGGCGGTGAGCTGGGTTTCGTACGTTTCTCGCTGGTCGGCGAGGCGCTGCTGGGTGTGCGCCTTCTCGTCGGCGATCGCGGCGCGGGCGCCCTCGAGTTGTCCGCGTAGCCCGGCGACGTCCTCGCGGGCCTTCGCCAGCGCGTCGGCGAGCTGGTCGACACGTTCGGTCGCCGAGGTCAGGGCGGTGCGGGTGTCGGTGAGCTGCTCGCGCGCGTGTGCCGCGGCGTCGTCGGCGCGGACCAGGTCCCGCTCGGCGGTCTCGGCACGGCGGCGCTGCTCGGTGAGCTCACTGCGGGCGGTGGCCAGCTCGGCGAGCACGCGGTCGCGGTCGGCGCCGAGCTGCGTATTGGTGGTGCGCGCATCGGCCAGCTCGGCCTGCAACTGCTCGGCGTGGGCGTGGGCATCGGCGAGCTGGCGGGCCAGGGTGTCGCGGTCGACCACGAGCTGGGTGTGCTGCTCGGTGAGCGTCGCGAGCTCACCGGTGCGGATGTCGAGCTGTACGGCCAAATCGGTGGCCCGGGCGGCGTTCTCGTCGCGTGCGGTCTCGGCCGCGAGCGCGCGGTCGGTGACGTCGTCGAGATCGGCCAAGGCCTGCTCGGCGGCGTTCTCGGCCACCGCCTGCGCGGCGCGCGCAGCGGTCTCGGCCGTCTCGGCGGCGCGGGCCCGGGCATGCGCGTCCTCGGCGGCGGCCTCGGCGTCCTCGATCTGCCTCCGGGCGTCGCGGTGAACAGCGGAGACCTCGGTGGCGGCGGCGTCGGGGTCGGTCGCGGTGGCCACCGCGTCTTCGAACCGGCCGATCAGCTCACCCAGGGCGCGGTGGTGTCCGGTGAGGGTCTCCCGGATCTGCTCACGCAGGGCCTCGATGCTGGCCTTCGCCAGCGACACCGGCCGGTCCGCGGGCGGCTCGCCGGCGCTCGGGCGGGACCCGGGCGCGGGCAGGGTCAACTGACCGTTGCGGACTCTCTGCGCGTTAAGCCGCGAGTGCGCGACCCCGTCGACCAGCTCGCCGCAGTACTTGGGCTTGCGCCCGACCCCG
>JAKDNL010000260.1 GCA_030451825.1 Pseudonocardia sp.
TGCGGCCGTGGTCGGTGCCGAGGAAGGCGGCGCTGGCGCCGTGCTCGATGACGACGAGGAGTCCGGCGTCGCGGGCCCAGGCGATGACGCGGGAGACGGTGCGGGTTGCGCGGTCGCCGGCGTCGCCGAGGCGTTGGGCGGTGAGTGCGGCGACCAGGCCGGTGTCCCAGTCCATGCTGTGCACCAGCTGGTGCAGGATCCCCGACCAGGCGGCGCGCTTGTCGGTGCGCCAGTCCTGTTCGGCGACGAGCGCGTCGACGAGGGCCAGGGCCTCGACCTGGTCGACGACGGCCCGCCAGCCATCGTCGATGAAGTTCCGCCACCCGGGGTGCGGGGAGTAGCCGTCGCCGGCGACCCGGTCCGCGGCGCGACGTCGGCCGTAGGCGAGGGCGCGGGCGAGCCGGCGGGCAGCGTCGCGCCGCAGGGTGCGCTCGCGGGGCCGGTTCTCGGCCTTCCGCGCTGCACGGCCTCGTGGCGGCCGTGATCGGCTCGCAGCGGCTTGCGCGGGACTCCGACCGGGGCCTGTGCCGACGGCCGTCCTGAGCGAGCTAGGGACGTCCTGAACGAGGCCCTGACATGTGCAGTCCGCCGTGGGCGCAGTGCACGTGCCCCCGCAGGACGGGGGAGTGCTTCCGGCGGAAGCACCGGGACCCGACGCCGTTCGTGGGTTTCGCGTAACAGTTATTCGGTGTGGTGCGTGCGCGTCAGAGCGCGCGGGGGTTACCCTGGACACGCGAAAGCGCGCCCCCTTCCTGGCAGGAGAGGGAATCGCTCCGGCTGACTACCGGAGCACTAGCGACGACGCGGGTTGTGGCGACCCGCTCGACGCGACTCGACGAGGCGGTCCCTACGGGGACCGCCTCGCTGTCGTTAGGACGCTTGCGTCAGGGGCAGCTCCTCCTGATCACTGGGTACGGGGTAGCAGTACGACGGCGCTGGTCGGCCGAGCGATTCGGCAACCATGCGCGTGATGACGGACGTCAACGGGAGTCCGTCTCGCTGCGCGATCTTCAGTGCCTCGGCCCGTAGATCGTTGGGTAGGTAGACAGGCGTAGCCGTTCTCTCTCCCTTGCCCTTGGGGCCGGGCTTCCCGCGCGCTGGACGTGTCTGCATAAATGAGGTTGTACCGGTGCGGATCACCTCGGTAGCGGAGGCGCGCCGACCAGGATTCAAAATTTCGATCTGTCGACACTCCTCTGCGCGGACCGTGCCCCCCAGCAGACTCACTGCTTACGACCCTCGCGGTACAGCTCGGCGAGCCGTGAGAGCAGTCCCTTCGCGTCGTTCTCCCAGACGGCCATCTTCTCGATCGACGCGTGGAGCTCGAGGTAGCGCGACACGTCGCGCGGTTCGGTGAGGATCGCGGTGGCGTCGGCAGTGCCGTAGCAGACGGCGCGCTCGTCGTAGATGTCCCAGCCGTGCAGGACGAGCCGATCGGCGGCCGCGCCCCAGGGAATGACCCCGATGTGCACTGTGGGGTACCTGCCGATGACGTCGGCAATGTGTGAGGCCTGGTCGGCCATGGCTGCATGGGAGCCGAGGCGCCATCCGAGAGCGGCCTCGCTGGTGATGATCGTGTACTGGCGGCCGCCGCCGGCGAGCCCGGCCTGCCGTTGGAACCTGGCCCGGACGAACGCGTCGACGCGCTCGGCGGGCAGGTCGCGCTCGGCGATCAGGCTCCGCATGTAGCTCTCGGTCTGCAGGAGCCCGGTGACCGCGGTCGGGGCGAACGACCGAACGTGAGCCGACGCCGCCTCGATACGAGCGAGCCGTGCCTGGAATACGTCCGGGCGACCCTTGCTGCGGGCCATCACGACAGGTCGGTGCTCGGCGCGGATGTCGCGGGCTAGCTCGACGAGCCGCCGCCGGACTTCGGGGTCCGCGTGTTCCCCCGCGAGGTAGACGTCAGCGAGGGCGACGACGTCGTCCTCGGTGGGGACGTTGCGGCCCTGCTCGATGCGCGACACCTTGGACTGGGAGAACCCGGCCTGAGCGCCGGCCTGTCGGGTGGACAGGCCGGCGGCGCTACGGAGTTCGTGCAGGGTCCGGGAGAGTTCGTCTTTCCCGTCGCGTGGCCGGTCGCTCATCGTCTCCCTGTTCAGGCCGCCCGCTGCGCGCGGTGGTATTGGGTGTGCTCGGACCACCAGGGGGTGAAGTCAACGGCCTGCTCCCAGGCCAGTTCCGCGAGCGCAGCGTAGGCCTCGGCGGCGTCCGCGCTGATCTTGACGGTGCCGAGCAGGCTGCCAGCCTCGTCGTAGCGCATGCGCGCGACGTGGACGCCCTCGGCGACCAGGAAGTCGCCGAGCTTGGCGAGATGTGCGTCCGCGGTGGTGTCCGCGACCGGCAGGATGCGGATCTCCATCCCGGCGGCCTGGTTGTAGACGTAGCCCCACTCGAACGCGTAGCGGAGGTACGGGGTAAGCGGCTCGCGCACGACGTGCAGATTGCGCCGAATCCGGCCGGCGGCAGCTTCGTCGCGGAGCTTCTTGAACCAATCGTCGCGAGCTGGCGACGAGGGGGCGGGTGCGCCGGAGAGGTAGCGCCGGACGTCATCACCGTCGGAACCGGATCCGTAGCTGTCGAGGGTCTGGATCCGCAGCAGGTCGGTCCGGTGATGCGCGGCGATCCACGCGCCGAGGTTCGGTACGTCGAGGTCTGCAAGCTCGGGGAAGAGGGTGTCGGGAACCTCGATGGTGACGTCGACGGAGTGATCGTCACCCGGGATGTAGCCGGTCACTTCGATCCAGCCTTCCCGACCCCGCTCGATCTTGGGGCACTCGTCGTTGATCGGGCACAGGCCTCGGTAGCGCAGGTGCTGGGTCATCGGGCTTCCCTCCCGGGGCGACAGCGGTGAGTCGAGTGTTCCTGGCCTGGCCCGAATGAGTCAATTCCC
This sequence comes from Pseudonocardia sp., assembly GCA_030451825.1. Classification (GTDB taxonomy): domain Bacteria; phylum Actinomycetota; class Actinomycetes; order Mycobacteriales; family Pseudonocardiaceae; genus Pseudonocardia. The sequence continues at coordinate 2,894 of JAKDNL010000260.1, forward strand.
GTGTGCATCTTGTGTGATGCACATGAGAAATGCAACGCTTTCCCGGTCTGGGCGCCCGCCTGACGACCCGGGGAACTTCCCTCCCCGGCACGGGCGGGTGGTCGGGCACGACGCAGACCGAGATCACGAGACAGTGGGGGACAGCCGTGCAGCTGATGAAGCGGATCGTTGGGGCCGGGCTGGGCTTGATGGGCGCGGTCACGCTGGCGGCAGCGATATGGCCGGCCGTCGCCGGTCTCGTGACCGGCCTGCTGGTCACCGTGCTGTGCGCCGGCGGAGCCGTGCTGGCGACGCTGGGTGGGCGGTGGGTGCGCGCGGAGCTGGCGTGGCGTCGGGAGCTGCGCGCGATGGGCCCGGTCTCGGCCGAGCAGGCGGCGGCTCCGGAGCCCGTCGTTCCGACGTTGGCTGAGCTGCGGCACTCGGCATGAACGACTTCGCACGCGAGTTGGCCGGCCTGCCCGAGGCCACCGTGCGGCTGCTCACCCTGCACGTCCCTGACCAGCACGGGCGGTGCCGGGGGTGCACCACGCCCGGCACCGGGATTCCCGCCGCGAGGTGGCCCTGCGTCTTGCACTTCTACGCCGCCGCCGCCGAGGAGATCACTCGGCGGCGGACAGTCGAGCGGGGAATGCGGTGAGCACGCCAAGCACCGGATCGGCCGCGGCTAGTCGGGTCCGCCGGGCCGGGTTGGCGCTGGTGATGGTCGGGGCGCTCTCGGTCAGCGTGCGGGGCCAGGTCGAGGCGGTGGAGCCGCTGCTGGGCGGGATGAGCATCGTGCTCGCGCTGACCAACGACGTCGCCGCGCTCCTCGCGCTCAACGAGGTGATCAGTACCTCGCGGCGTGAGGTCCGGCGGTGGGCGTGGGCTGTGCTCGTGTTGGCCGGGGGAACGGCGGCGGGTTTGAACACCTGGCACGCCATCGAGCAGGGATCGCTGCCGACGTTGTGGGCGGTGGTCGTCGGTACCGGCCCGGTCCTGCTGGCGATGGTCCTCTCGCACTTGGTCGCGCTCGTTCTCGAGGTCGCACCTCCGCCCGCGGCCGAGACGGCTCCACCGGCCAACCCGATGGTGGGGGCGAAAGCGACCGTCGAGTCGACCGCGGTCGAACCGCCGCCGGTTCAGCAGCCCCAGGTTCATGGCCCGCGCTTCGAGCGCGCCGCGGTCTCCGCCGGGGGTGAGGCATCCCGGGCCGGTCAGGTGCAGGCCCCGCCCCTCACCGGCCCGGGCGTCCACCCGCCGCTGGCCGTCGTCGGCCCGCGGGTGCTTCCGCCGGAAGCACCCCGCTCGCCCAGAGAGGGCGGGACCGATGGACGGGTCGCGCGCCTGGAGGACCGGCTGCGGGCGGGGGAGGAACTGACCGGGGCGACCGCCGCGGAGCTGGTGGGTTGCTCGGCGCGGACCGGGCGGCGGTTGTTGCGCCAGGCCGAGGACCGGATCGCCGCGCGGGCAGCCGACCGGGACCGGGGCACCGGATGAGCAACGCCGCAGCAGAGACGACGGCCCGGGGGCGGGGGCGCCGGCCCCGCCCCGCGCGGGTGTGGGGCGGCCGCGCGGGGGCCCCGCCGCCCCCCCCCCGCCCCCCCCCGGGGGGGGGGGGCCCCCCCCCCCCCCCCCCCCCCCCGGCCGGGTTTCGCGAAAGCCCCGCGTGCGCAAGGTGCGCAGTTCTATGGTGATCGACACCCGGACAGGGTCGGGGGGAGACGGTGATGGCGGTACGCAGGACCAACTCCGAGGTGCGCGCGACCCACCGCACACTGATCGCGGCGGGGGTGCTGCTCGCCGGCGCCGGCGCTGCGCTCGGCTTCGTCCCGCTGCTGGGGGACCTGGTGCCGTTCGACGCGGCCGCCCAGATGGGCTACACGCTGGCCCTGCTGCTGGTCGGCGGCGTGCTGGTGCACCGCTGGTGGCACTTCCACCCGATCCGGGAGTTCCGGCGCGAGTTGGGTGGGCCGGACGGGTGGCTCGACCGGCACGACCTGGCCCGCAGCGCAGGGGAGGAGGGGGTGCGGACCGTCGCCCCGCCCGGAGCGGGTAGCTCGAAGAGGCCGGTGACCGAGTTCGGATGGCGGGTCGGGGTGCTGGAATCCGGCGCGCTGCGCGTGCGGCGGCACTGGCGGCCCCGGTCCTGGTCCCCGAAGGGCTGGCGCCCGGTGAAGCGGCCGGTGTACTCGCCGTGGACGCGCGGGTTCGGCGTGGTCGGCCCGCAGGGCTCGGGCAAGACCCAGTTCCTCGTGAACGTCATCCTCGACTCGCCCGGTGCGGCCGTCATCCCGTCGACCAAGCCGGAGCTGGTGATGCTGACCCGGGAGCTCCGCGAGCGGGTCGGGCCGACCGCGGTGTTCAACCCCTCGCTGCTGGGCACGATCGGGTCGGACTTCCGGTGGGACCCGATCTCGGGCTGCGCGGATCAGGGCGTGGCCGACCGGCGGGCATGGGCACTGGTCCGCGGCAGCGGCGGCGCGGCGGGCATCGACCGCGCCGACTTCTGGGCGGGCAAGGCGCAGGAGATCCTGCGCTGCTACCTGCTCGCGGCCGCGCTCGGGCGGCTGGACATGGAACAGGTCATGCAGTGGGCCAACAACCCCGATGACCAGGAACCGGTCGAGATCCTGGAACGCGCCGGGCACTCCGTCCCGCACGGCTGGCTGCCCACGCTGCTCACGCATCTGCGGGCGTCGGTGAACACCCGCACCGGCTACTTCGCCACCGTCACCTCGTGCGTCGGGTTCATGGACTCCCCGACCGTCGCGCAGGCCTGCCGGCCCGGCCCCGGCGGGACGTTCAACGTGGAGTCGTTCCTGCGCTGGCGCGGCACGCTCTACCTCGTCGGCGGCGCCGGCGACAAGCGCCTCGCGCCGCTGCTCACCGCGCTGACCGAGTACGTGTTCGACGAGGCGCAGCGCATCGCCGCGCACCTGCCCGGCGGCAGGCTCTCGCCGACGCTGAACTTCGTGCTCGACGAGGTCGCCAACACCACCCCGGTGCCGCTCGACCGGTGGGCCTCGGACTCGCGCGGGTGGGGGATCACCGTCGGCGCCGTCGTGCAGTCCCTCGCGCAGTTCTCGACCACCTGGGGCCGTGACCGCGCGGAGGTGATCTGGGAGAACCTACCCACCAAGATCGTGCTGCCCGGGGTGACCAAGCAGGACGACCTGCGCGCCCTGTCCTACCTGGCCGGGGAACGGTGGGTGCAGCGCACCACCCGCGGCGAGTCCGAGAACGCCGACGGCCGGGCCTCGCACTCCACCTCGCGCACCCCGACGCTGGAGCCGGTCATCGCCGGGCACACGATCTCCTCCATGCCCCGCTGGCACGCCTACGTCCTCGGCCTCGGCCGCCGCCCCGCCGTCGTGTCCTACGAACCCGGCTACGTCCGGGTGGCCCGCGAGCACGCCGCCCTCTCCCCGGTGAAGGACTCCTCGGCGAATCCGGGGGTCGGCCAAGTCGTGCAGCTCCCCACAACGCGCAAGCAGGCCGAATGAGCACAACGCCCGACGGCGCCCCCACCCCGCCGCCGGCGGGCGAGGGTTCGCCGTCCAGCCCCCGCCGAGAGCAGATGCTCTCCGAACTGGCCGCGGAACTGCGGGCGGCCCGCGCCGAGCACCACAAGGACATCACCCGACTCGGCGCCCTGGTCGCCGAGAGCGCCACCCTGCTCTCCCAGGTCCTGCCCCGGGTGTCCGGACTCGACGAGGACCTGGCCGACCTCGCCGCCCGCATCGACGACCTGACCGGCCCGGACCCGGAAGAGCCGACGGTCGTCTCGTTGGACTGGCCGAGCCTGTCGGCCGCCGCGGCGGCGAAGGAGTGGGAGGCCCTGGCCGAGTGGGTCGCCGAGGTGCTGGGTCCGTTCTACGAGATCACCCGCGAGCAGCTGCCCGACTGCTGGGCGCTCCACCGCCCCGCGGTGATCGAGCTGGTCTGGCTGCGGCGCAGCTGGGCGGCCGCGCACGCCCCGGACGCACTGAGCGGCGCCGCGGGGGAGTGGCACACCCGGTGGCGCCGCGACGCCCTTGCGAACATCAGGGCCGCGATCCCCGAGACGTGGTGCCGTCCCGGCGAGCACTACGTCCACGCCCGGGACCGAGACCAGGACCGGGATCAGTGGCAGCGCGATCTCCCGGCCCAGTTCGGCGAGGCCGGACAGCCCCACCGGCACACCCCGGGCCAGCGCCCGGACCCGAGCGACCCGCGGGTCGGGGAGAAGAACGAGATCATCGCACCTCGGCACTGGGAACAGGGATACCGCGCCTCCGCGGCCGCCGACCTGGCTTGGCGACGTGAACGCGACGCGGCCAGGGCGGCCGCCGCGGCGGCGAACGTCGAGTAGCGGCACGTCGGGGTAGCCGTAGTAACGGGGAAAGCTGTTCGAGCGGATCCGGCGCGATAGCCGGCTGGAGGGGTTGTCGGTCCGGGCGCTGGCGCACCGGCACGGGGTGCATCGGCGGATGGTCCGGGAGGCGCTGGGGAGCGCGGTGCCGGCGGGGCGCAAGACGCCGCAGCGGACGGCGACGGCCTTGACTGCGGCGCATCGGGCGACGGTGTGCGCTCCTGGCTGGTCGCTGACCGAGCGGCGCCGCCCAAGCAGGGGTGTCGGTAAGGAACGTGTCACCAGGGGCGAGGTAGCTCTGTAGCTCTGAGTGATCTTCTGAAGCACTGTGCGTTCGAGGTGCTCAGCCGTCGGTGGTGAGCAGGCCCAGGGCGTGGATGCGGTCGGCGTCGGTAGGTGCGGTGTAGATACGCAGGGTGTCGGTGCTGGCGTGGCCGAGCAGGTCGGCGACCAGGACGACGTCGACGCCGGCGCGCAGGAGCTCGGTGGCGAAGGTGTGCCGCAGGACGTGGGGTCCGAATCCGTGGTCGTCGCTGGGGTCGCCGAGACCGATCTGCGCTCCGAGGTTGGTGACGATGGTGCGCGCGGAGCGGTCGGACAGGCGCCCGCCGCGGCGGTTGAGCAGCAGGGCCGACTCGTAGGCGCCGGGCCAGGTGGCCCGCTGCTCGAGCCAGGCGGCGAGGGCGTTGCGCAGCTCGGGGCGCTCGAGGGGGACCGAGCGCAGCTTGCCGCCGTCGCGGCCCTTGCCGCGCACCCGCAGGTGGCCCTTGCGTGCGGAGAGCGCGACGTCGTCGACGTCGAGCCCGGCGACCTCCCCGACGCGCAGCCCGGCGTAGTAGGGCAGCAGCGCCACCACCCGGTCCCGCGCGGCGGCGGGATGCTCGAGGTGCTCAACGGCGCGTAGGTAGCGCAGGACCTCGCGGCGGGTGAGGGCCTTTGGGGCGGCGCGGGGCAGGGCTTCGCGGCGCGCGGCCGCGGGTCCGAGGCCGCGGCGGGTGTAGAAGTCGTCGATCGCGGCGAGGGTGTTGTTGATCGTGGTCGCCCGGTGGCGTGCGACGGTCTTGGCCCACGCCCGCCAGTCGCGCACCGCCCCGTCGCGGGCGGCCGGGTCGGCGAGCGGGTCCCCGTCGAGCAGCGAGTCACGCCCGCCGTGGATCCCCGCGTCGATCCCCGAGGTCTCGAGCCAGAACAGGAACCCCCGCACCCGGGCGGCGTACTTGCGGCGCGTGTCGGGCGAGAGCGGGGCCGCGGCGAGTGAGCGTTGGTAGCGCGCGAGTTCCGCGGCCATCTCGACCGACAGCCGCTCGCCGTCGGGCCGCCCACCGACAGCGCCGGTGTTTCCGGAAGCTGTTCGGGGGGTCCGCACGGCCGGGCTGGCGACGTTTCCGGAAGTCACCTCGGCATCCTACTTCCGGGAATGAGAGTTCCCGGAACCTCACGCCGGGCGCCCGATCCGGGGGCCTGCAGAGATGGTCAGTCGTCGAAGATCTGGCGAACGATCTCGAGCTCCCTGATCGCCGCGGTAAGCAGCTCGACCTGGGCGGTCGTGCTGTGGTCGGCGAGGCCGCCCTGCTCCCGCTCATCCGGGCACTCGGGGTCCCCGTGGCCACCACCCGCACAGCATCACTACGGCAGCCCGTCCTGCAGGCTCCAGCACCGGTCGTGGCCAAGGCGCTCGGCTTCCACTACGTCATGACCCACCGACACAACTTCGAAACCGGCGGAACCTGGAAGACCTACGCTCCCAGGGGGCCACGCACGGTGATCTCCACCCGAGCCAGCACATGAACACCAGGGTCCCGGCATAGTTGATGTTGCAGTTATGTGAGCAGTTCAACGGCTCGCAAGGGGTGGCGTCCGGTGTCGCGGCAGGCGGCGGCGATATTGCTGGCGCCGGCGAGGCGGTGGCGGCTGATGGCGAGATTGCGCAGCACGGCCATCACGGCGGGGCCGGTGCCGGTGCGGATCTGGGACAGGTC
>JAKDNL010000261.1 GCA_030451825.1 Pseudonocardia sp.
CGACGACCTGGTCGGGATCGAGAAGGGTCTGATGACCACGATCCACGCCTACACCGCGGACCAGAACCTGCAGGACGGGCCGCACAAGGACCTGCGCCGGGCCCGCGCGGCCGCGCTGAACGTCGTCCCCACCTCGACCGGTGCGGCGAAGGCGATCTCGCTGGTGATGCCGCACCTCAAGGGCAAGCTCGACGGCTACGCGCTGCGGGTGCCGATCCCCACCGGGTCGGCCACCGACCTGACCGCCGAGGTGGGGCGCGAGACCTCCGTCGAGGAGGTCAACGCGGCGATGAGGGCGGCCGCAGAGGGACCGCTCAAGGGGATCCTGTCCTACACCGAGGACCCGATCGTCTCCTCCGACATCGTCACCGACCCGCATTCCTGCATCTTCGACTCGGGCCTGACCAAGGTGATCGGCAACCAGGTCAAGATCGTCGGCTGGTACGACAACGAGTGGGGCTACTCGAACCGCCTGGTCGACATCACCGGGCTGGTGGCGTCGACGCTGTGAGGACTTTCCACGACCTCGTCGACGAGGGGGTGCAGGGCCGGACCGTACTGGTCCGCTCGGACCTGAACGTCCCGATCGACGACGACCGCAACATCACCGACGACGGCCGGATCCGGGCGTCCGTACCGACGATCTCCGAGCTGTCCGGGGCCGGCGCCCAGGTGGTCGTGATGGCCCACCTGGGCCGGCCGAAGGGCGGTCCGGACGAGCGGTACTCGCTGGCCCCGGTCGCGACCCGGCTGGGCGAGCTGCTGGGTGCGCCGGTCCGGCTGGTGGAGCTCGGCAAGCCGCTCCCGAGCATGGCCGCGGGCGACGTGGTGATGCTGGAGAACGTCCGGTTCGACGCCCGCGAGACCAGCAAGGACGACGACGAGCGGGCCGGGTTCGCCGACCAGCTGGTCGCCCTGGCCGGGGACGACGGCGCGTTCGTCTCGGACGGTTTCGGGGTGGTGCACCGCAAGCAGGCCTCGGTCTACGACGTGGCCCAGGACCTGCCGGCCTACGCCGGCGGGCTTGTGCTCTCCGAGGTCGAGGTGCTGCGCACGCTGACGGGCGAGAGGAGCTTGCGGAACGAGAGTGGGCAGAGCCCGGAGCGTCCCTACACCGTCGTCCTGGGCGGGTCCAAGGTCTCGGACAAGCTGGCCGTGATCGAGGCACTGCTCCCGACCGTCGACCGTCTGCTGGTCGGCGGGGGGATGTGTTTCACGTTCCTGGCCGCCCAGGGCTACGGCGTCGGGTCCTCGCTGCTGGAGGCCGACCAGGTGGACAACTGCCGTCGGCTGCTCGAGTCGGGCAGGATCGTCCTCCCGGTGGACATCGTGGTCGCCGACGCGTTCTCCGCGGACGCGAACACCCGCACGGTGACCGTGGACGGGATTCCGGACGGCTGGTCCGGGCTGGACATCGGGCCGGACTCGGTCTCCGCGTTCAGCTCCCTGCTCCGGACGACGCGGACCGTGTTCTGGAACGGCCCGATGGGCGTGTTCGAGATGGCCCCGTTCGCCTCGGGCACCCGCGGTGTCGCGCAGGCGATCGTCGACGCCACCTCGGCCGGTGCGTTCAGCGTCGTCGGCGGCGGGGACTCCGCGGCCGCGGTGCGCGCGCTCGGCGTGGGCGAGGAGGGCTTCTCGCACATCTCCACCGGCGGCGGTGCGTCGCTGGAGTTCCTGGAGGGGGAGACGCTGCCCGGTGTGGCCGTCCTGGAGGATCTCCTACCGTGACGAAGTCGGACAACACGCCGGGCGGGCGCAAGCCCCTGATCGCCGGCAACTGGAAGATGAACCTCAACCACCTCGAGGCCATCGGTCTGGTGCAGAAGCTGGCGTTCGCGCTGCCGGAGAAGTACTACAAGAAGGTCGACGTCGCGGTCCTGCCGCCGTTCACCCACATCCGCAGCATCCAGACCATGATCGACGGCGACGGCCTGCTGATGGTGCACGGTGCGCAGGACCTGTCCCCGCACGACTCCGGCGCCTACACCGGTGACGTGTCCGGGTCGATGCTGGCGAAGCTGGGCTGCACCTACGTGGTGGTCGGGCACTCCGAGCGGCGCGAGATCCACGACGAGGACGACGCGGTCGTCAACGCCAAGGTGCACGCGGCGGTGAAGAACGGGCTGACCCCGATCCTGTGCGTGGGGGAGGGCCTCGACGTGCGTGAGGCCGGCAACCAGGTGCAGCACTGCACCGACCAGCTGCGCGGCGCGCTGAAGAAGGTCACCGCCGAGCAGGTGGGCTCGCTGGTGCTGGCCTACGAGCCGGTCTGGGCCATCGGGACCGGCCGGGTGGCGAGCGCGGCGGATGCCCAGGAGGTGTGCGCCGCGCTGCGCGAGACCCTGCGCGAGCTCCACGGTGACGAGGTGGCCGGGCGGGTGCGGGTGCTCTACGGCGGTTCGGTCAAGTCGTCGAACGTGGGCGAGATCGTGGCCCAGGGCGACGTCGACGGGGCGCTGGTCGGCGGCGCGAGCCTCGACGCCGACGAGTTCGCCAAGCTCTGCGCGATCTCCGCGGGCGGCCCGCTGCCCTAGAATGCGCTGCGCGCTCGTGCGCGGATATCACTGCTCCGGCAGTGATATGCGCGCACGGCCGGTATCCAGGGGCGCCGGTCACACCGTCGGTGAGCGCGAGTATCCTCGGCCATCCGGCGAGCGAATGAGATTGGACCCTTCCGCGTGCTCCTGACCCTGCAGATCGTCCTCATCATCACCAGCGTGCTGCTGGTCGTGCTGATCCTGCTGCAGCGCAGCCGCGGTGGTGGTCTGACCAGCCTGTTCGGTGGTGGCGTGCAGTCGAGCCTGTCCGGCTCCGCCGCCGCGGACCGCAACGTCTCGCGATACACCATCTTCGTGGCCCTGATCTGGCTGATCGCGGTCATCGGTAACGGGTTGCTGCTCTCGACGGGCTGATATCCGCCCGTGCCGCACCCCTCGACGCTAGGGAGATCACGATGGCAGGTGGCAACGCGATCCGCGGATCGCGCGTGGGTGCCGGTCCGATGGGCGAGTCGGAGCGTGGTGAGACCGCGGCCCGCGAGCTCGTCCCCTACTACTGCGCGAATGGGCACGTGAACGACACCTGGTTCGCCTCCGGGGCCGAGATCCCGGACACCTGGGACTGCCCGCGCTGCGGACTCCCCGGTGGCCGCGACGCGCAGGCGCCGCCCGCCCCGCTGCGCAACGAGCCCTACAAGACGCACCTCGCCTACGTGAAGGAGCGTCGCAGCGACGCTGACGGCGACGCGATCCTGGAGGAGGCGCTGGGACGTCTCCGGGCCTCCCGCGAGCTCTGATCTCCCTTGGCCACCTCGGGGGCGGTGCCGCCCCTGCTGCGCGATCCGACCAGCCGGCTCGTCCGCCGCGCGCGCCGCTCGGCCGGCCGCCTGGTGGACGAGGTGCTGGCCCGCCACACCGCGGCCCAGACCGCGGCACTGCGCACCGAGCTGGCCGCGCTGCGCGACACGTTCGAGCACCGGCTGCGCCACGAGGTGGACCGCGCGATCGCCGAGGTGCAGGCGGCCGAGGTACGTGACCGCCGGGACATGATCGCCGCGGGAGAGCGCGAGGCGGTCCTGACCAGCGCCCGTTTCGCCCGCGAGCTGATGGCCGACGCCGCGATGCTCGCAGCCCCGCCGGAGACCCTGGCGCATGCGCTGGCCCGCGCCCCGACCGGCGGCCTGGCGTTGGAGTTCGGCGTCTACACCGGGGGCACCCTGCGCGCGATCGCGGAGTGCCGCGGCGACGGGCGGGTCTACGGCTTCGACTCGTTCACCGGGCTGCCCGAGCCGTGGCGTTCCGGGTTCGGCACCGGCGCGTTCGACGACGTCGACGGCCTGCCCGAGGTGCCCGGCGCCGAACTGGTCGTCGGGCTGTTCTCGGACACGCTGCACGAGTTCCTGCAGGCCCACCCCGGGCCGGTGGACTTCCTGCACGTCGACTCGGACCTGTACTCCTCGGCGGTGACGGTGCTCGACGCCGTCGGGCCGCGCCTGCGGCCGGGCAGCGTCGTGCTGTTCGACGAGTTCCTGAACTTTCCGGACTGGGAACAGCACGAGGCCCGGGCCTGGTGGGAGTACGCGGACAAGCACGGCCTCGGTTACAGCTACCTCTGCTACACCCTGAACAACGAGCAGGTGGCGGTCCGCGTCGAGAGCCGCTGACTGCGGCGCAGCGGAATCGGCTGACACCAGGGGGAACCTACGGGTACGACTTCGGCGGCACCGCCCGCCGGAACCAGGGTCAGGACACCGGCTCCGGCAGCAGGGCGGCGTGCTCGGCCCCCAGCGCGATCGCGGCCTCGGCGAACGCCGGGTCGAAGAACAGGAAGCTCAGCAGCTCGCCGTGGTCGGCCTCGGACCCGCCGATCGCCCGGTCCAGGGCCCACAGGCCGGGGTTGCGCATCGCGCGGCGCCCGCGGAACCCGCGCCGGAACACCGTGTTCGCCAGCCTCGCGAGGTCGGCCGCGCGGTCCGCGGGCGGGCCGGCGAACCAGACGTCGACGACACCGTGCGGGTCCGACGCGTCGTCCCGCGCCTGGGCGTTGACGGCGAGCAGGGCCCGCAGATCGTCGGTCACCGCGCCTCCGAGCAGGATCCGCAGCGCCAGCGCGCCGGCCGCGAAGACGTCCGGCTCGACCGGGGCCGGAGCCGCGGGCGGGCGCTCGGCGGGCACCTCCGGGGTGGGGGCCACCACCCCGAGCCGGTCACAGCCCAGCCCGAGCGCGGGCTTGAGCGGGGTGTTCATCCGGACCCCGCCGTCGAGGTACCAGCCCGCGAACCCGGGCGGCGAGTCGATCCGGACCGGGCGGAACAGCGTGGGCACCGCCGCGGAGGCGAGCAGGTGCTCCGGGGTGAGGACGGTGTCGACGTAGGTGATGTCGCGCTTGGTGTCCGGCGGCGGGAGCGCGACGGAGTCCTTGCGCTCGACGAACACGACGGTGCCCCCGGTCGCGACCGAGGTGGTGGCGACCGCGACGGCGTCCACCGGTCCGCGGGCGACGTTGTCGTGCAACCGGTCCCAGTCGACGACCCGGGCCAGGGTCGCGCGCTGGCGGCCGGGGTCGACGAGGCTGGTCAGTCGGACCGGCAGCCCGAGCAGGCCGCGCACGGCCGCGGGCACCCCCAGCACCTGCCCGGTGAGGCCCGCGCTCGTCCCGAGGACGGTGCCACCGACGTCGAGCACGTCGTCGAGGCGCACGTCGCGCCACCGCCGGGCCAGCTCGGCGCAGGCCTCGTCCGGGCGGGTGTGCGCCAGCCCGGCGAGCACGGCCACGTTCAGCGCGCCCGCGCTCGTCCCGACCAGCACCGACGGCGTCGCCCCCGCCGCGGCCATCCGCGGCAGCAGCACCGACAGCGCGCCAGCCTCGTACGCACCCCGCGCCCCGGCGCCGGCGACCACCAGGCCCGCGCGCTCCGCCATCGGTCCCCCCGTCCGGTCCACGTCGGTGATCATGCTACGCCGGGTGCGCGGGGTGCGGGGCCGATGATCCTCAGTCGTCGTGTGCCTTGCGGAGGGCGTCGAGGTCGAGCTCGCCGTGAGTGCCGAGCATGACGTGGGCGACCCGACCGGCGGCCTCCCGGTCGGCGTCGTCGAGCCACTCCAGCAGGTGCGGCGGGATGATCTGCCAGGACAGCCCGAACCGGTCCTTGAGCCACCCGCAGGGTCCCGGCTCGCCGCCGGCGACCGAGCAGTAGAGATCGGCGGCCTGCTCGGCGTTCCCGTCGAACCACAGGCAGGGCGTGATGGCGGGTACCTCGCCTTCCATGGTCAACGTGACAACAGTGCTGTCTGATCTCTGGCCGGGAGCGTTGTGGTCACGGTGACCATGACCTCAGTCCGCGCTCACCGGCCGGACGAGGGAGGCTGCGCGGCCGGCGCGCTCGCGGGCGGTGTCGACGTCGGGGCCGGTGGCGACGGCGACGCCCATCCGTCGCGTCGGGTGGCTCTGCGGCTTGCCGAACAGCCGGACGTCGGACTCCGGGACGGCCATCGCCTCGTCGACGCCGGTGAACACGAGTGCCTTCGCCTCGATCCCGCCGTAGATCACCGCGGACGCGCCGGGGGCGCGCAGCGCGACGTCGAGCGGCAGGCCCAGCACGGCGCGGGCGTGCAGCTCGATCTCGGACAGGCGCTGGCTGGCCATGGTGACCAGCCCGGTGTCGTGCGGACGCGGGCTGACCTCGGAGAACAGTACCTCGTCGCCGCGCACGAACAGCTCGACGCCGAACACCCCGCTCCCGCCGAGAGCGGTGGTGATCTTCTCGGAGATGTCGCGTGCGGCGGCCGCGGCCGCGGAGCTCATCGGCTGCGGCTGCCAGGACTCGATGTAGTCACCGGAGGACTGGCGATGCCCGATCGGCTCGCAGAACACAGTGCTGATGCTCGTTCCGCCGGCGCTGCTCTCGGTCCCCGCCGCACCCCGCACGGTCAGCTGGGTGATCTCGTAGTCGAAGTCCACGTACCCCTCGACGATCACGCGCTGGTTCGCCACTCGCCCCGCGTCGAGCGCATGCGACCACGCGGACTGCGCGTCGCCCGCGTCGCGGATCACCGACTGCCCCTTGCCCGACGACGACATCACCGGCTTGAGCACGCACGGCACGCCGACCGTCGCGACGGCCTCGTGCACCTCGTCGAGGGTGTCGGCGAACGCGTACGGGCAGGTGGGCAGGCCGAGCTCCTCGGCGGCCAGGCGCCGGATGCCCTCGCGGTCCATGGTCAGGCGGGCCGCCCGGGCGGTCGGGACGACCGTCGTGCCGGCGGCCTCGACCTCGGCCAGTGCCGACGTCGCGATGGCCTCGATCTCCGGGATGACCAGGTCCGGCTGCTCTTGTTCGATCAGCGTGCCCAGCGTGACCGGGTCGGTCATGTCGATCGCGTGCCAGCGGTGGGCCACCTGGTGGGCGGGCGCACCCGGGTAGCGGTCCACCGCGATCACCTCGACGCCGAGGCGCTGGAAGGCGATCGCGAGCTCTTTGCCCAGCTCGCCGGAGCCGAGCAGCATCACGCGGGTCGCGGTCGGGCTGAGCGGGGTGCCGATTGCCATGCCGGGACCGTAGCCGCGGGAATCGCCGACCGTGAAGGTGCGGCGGGGCCATGTCACAAAGCCGGGTGTACCCGCCGGCCGGTCAGGACCGGGAGATCGTCGCCGCCGCCTCGGTGTCGAGCAGCCAGCGGGTGAGCCGGCCCCGGCGGGCACCGGCCACCGGCAGGTCGGTCTCCTCGGCGCCCCCGAGCGCACCGGACACCGCGTCGGCCTTCGCCCCGCCGGCCGCGACCACCCACACCTCGTCCGCGTGATCCAGCACGGCCAGGGTCAGCGACACCCGGTCCGGCGGCGGCTTCGGGCAGTCGTGCACCGCGACGACGGTCGCCCGCGTCTCGTGCACGGCGGGGGAGTCGGGGAACACCGAGAGCGTGTGGCCCTCCCCTCCCATGCCGAGCAGCACCACGTCGAACGTCGGCATGCCCGCGCCCGCGTCGGCGAGCTCCGCCAGCATCCCGGCGTACTTTCGCGCCGCCTTCTCCGCGCCGTCCGGCCCGTCGCCGGTGTCGGCGCCCATCGCGTGCACCCGCGCGGGGTCGACCCCCACGTGGTCGAGCAGCGCCGCACGGGCCTGGCCGTCGTTGCGCTCCTCGTCATCTGGGGCGACGAAACGCTCGTCGCCCCAGAACAGCTCCACCCGGGCCCAGTCGACGGCCCGCTGGGCGGGAAGCTCCCGCAGCCGGCGCAGCAGGTCGATGCCGACGCCGCCGCCGGTCAGCACGATCCGGGGCACCCGACCGGCCGCCTGCAGATCGATCAGCCGGGTCACGAGACGGGCGGCCACGGCCGAGGCCAGGACGTCGGCATCGGGGTGGACGGCGATCTGGGTATCGGGCACGGGCTTCTCCTCGATGGGGACGGGATGGGCGATCAGACCTTCACCGGGGTACGGCCCCGGCTGACGGCGGAGATACCGTGGAGGGCCTCGTGGTAGACCTCGTCCGGATCCAGGCGGCGCAGCTCCTCGGCCAGACAGTCCGGCACGCTGCGCCGCGACAGCGCGATCAGACGCTCCGGCTGCCCGGGCTGGGTCAGCTTCGCGGTCTTGCCGTCCGGGCGGGACAGCTCGATCGTGCCGGACGGGCGGGTCAACCGGACCAGCGCCAGACCCTGGCTGTTCTCCGACGGCGAGCGCTTCACCTTGACCCCGAGAGCCGCCGCCAGCCAGCCCGCGATCAACTCGGTCGAGGGCGACACCGCCTCGCCCGCCACCACCGCGGAGGTGACGTCCTCGAACGGTGGCACGTCCAGCGCGGCGGCGAGCTGGGCCCGCCAGTTCGTGAGCCGGGTCCAGGTCAGGTCGGTGTCGCCGGCGATGTGGTCGCGGCGGCGCTGCTCGAACGCCTTCGTCGGGTTCTTCGACGACAGCGCGTCGGTGATCCGCCGCTGCGCGAGCTTGCCGATCGCGTCCTGGGCCGGGACCGCGGGTGCCTCGCCCGGCCACCACGCGACGACCGGCGCATCCGGCAGCAGCAGCGGCATCACCATGCCGGCGCCGGCGCCCTCCTCGGCCAGCGGGCCGTATCCGCGCAGCACCACGACCTCGCTGGCCCCGGCGTCGCCGCCGACCCGGATCTGGGCGTCCAGGCGCGCGGCGGCCCGGCGCTGACCGCGGGCCAGCACGATCACCCGGCACGGGTGCTCGCGGCTGGCCTGGTTCGCGGCCTCGACGGCGTGCTCCATCTGCCGGCCGTCCTCGGTGACCACGACGAGCGTGAGCACCCGGCCCAGGGCGAACACGCCGCCGGACTCGCGCACCTCGACGAGCTTGCGGTTCACCGCCGAGGTGTTGCTCGACGGAAGATCGATGATCATTGGGGGCACCTCCGGTGCTCGTGCGCGGAAATCGCTGTTGTGGCGGTGATAACCGCGCACGGGGGTCATGGGCGGCGCCAGACGCGGCCGGTGCGGGCCAGCATCGCCGCCGACGAGTCCGGGCCCCAGCTCCCGGGCGGGTACTCGTCGGGCCCCTGCTCGTCCGCGGCCCAGTGCTCGATCACCGGGTCCAGGATCTCCCAGGACCGCTCGACCTCCTCGTTCACCGGGAACAGCGACGGCTCAC
>JAKDNL010000876.1 GCA_030451825.1 Pseudonocardia sp.
TATTGGGCGCTGGGCTCTCCCGGGGGGTGGGGTACGGGGGACCGCCCGGGTACCCCCGGCTCAGGCCCCGGACGCGCGTTGCAGCCGGTCCAGCACGGAGGTCACCGCGAACCGGTCCAGCCGGAACGACCCCGGCCCGAGCGCGTACACCCGCCCCTGGCCGAACGCCGGGAGCGCGGCCAGCACCGGCCGGTCGCGGCGGTATCCGGCGACGTCGTCGTCGGTGGCATTGACCAGGAACAACGTCGCGTCGCCGAGCGTGGCGGCGCTCTCCCACGCGACCGGGACGACGTCGCGGCGGCCCGGGCTGCCCAGCCCGGATGCCCCGGACGCGGACACCTCCCGCACCCGGTAACCGAGCTGGGCCAGCAGCTTGCCCTGCGCGGAATCGGCGGTGAACACGTTGAGCCCGTCCGCTGTGACGGTCATCGCCACCGCCTCCCGGGAGGTGTCCAGTCGCGCGCTCACCGTGGCCACCCGGCCGGCGACCTCGCGCTGCGCCGCGACGGCCTCCGACGAGATGCTTGCAACCCGCCGCAGACCGGGTCGGGTACCGGGAGTTCTGCGGCGGGCACGACCAGGCCTGCTGGCGGGCGGGGCTGGTGGCCGCCCTGTGTGGGCTGCTCGGCGACCTCGGATGATCGGGGAGATGACCGGTCCCGGCCCCACCGACCCGACCGGCCGGCAGGCGGGCGAGTCGATCCTGCTCGCCGCCGCGCGCCTGACCCCCCTGCTCGGCGAGTCGGCCGCGGCCGAGGACCTCGCCCCGTTGCAGGCCCGGTTCCTGCCGGCCGGGCACCGACGCCGACACGCCCGAGTGGCCCGCCCGGCCCGGAGTGGACGTCGTCGGTACGGTTGACGCGCACGCAGCCGAACGCCGTCCGACACGGCGCAGCTCGGCGCGGTCGACGCGCAGCACGAAACACCCGGGGGTGACGCCGATGACGGGTCGGCTCGGAATCGATGATGTGACCCCTGCCGTGGAGACCGGGGACCCGAGCAAGGCCGTTGTCGGCGAGGTCGTTCCGGTCCGCGCCACGGTCTGGCGCGAGGGGCACGACGCGGTCGCCGCGAACGTCGTCTGGACCAAGCTCGCGGACTCCGAGACCGACGCCGACGGGGAGCCCGAGCACATCCGGATGGTGCCCGAGGGCGTGGGCACCGACCGGTTCACCGCCACCGTCGTGCCGGACGTCGCCGGCCGCTGGAGCTTCCGGGTGGACGCCTGGAGCGACCCGTGGGCCACCTGGCGGCACGCCGTCGAGGCCAAGCTCGCGGCCGGGCAGAGCGCCGAGGAGCTGGCCAACGACCTGGAGACCGGGGCGCGGTTGTTGCACCGGGTCGGGCGCCGTCCGTCCGAGAAGGCCAACCGGGACCTGCTGCTCGGCGCCGCGAACACGCTGCGCGACACCGCCCTGCCGCTGCGCTCGCGCGTCGCGCCCGCGTTGTTCCCCGCCGTCGTCACGATCATGACCGACCGGCCGGTGCGCGAGCTGATCACGCAGGGGCCGGTACGCGAGGTCTACGTGGACCGTCGCCGTGCGCTCTACGGCTCCTGGTACGAGATCTTCCCGCGCTCCACCGGCGGGCGCGACGAGACCGGCCGTGCCGTGCACGGCACGTTCGTCACCGCGACCAAGGAACTCGACCGGATCGCGAAGATGGGCTTCGACGTCGTCTACCTGCCGCCGGTCCACCCGGTCGGCACGGTGCACCGCAAGGGCCGCAACAACTCGGCCCACGCCGAGCCGGGCGACGTCGGCTCGCCGTGGGCGATCGGCTCCGCCGCGGGCGGGCACGACGCGATCGACCCCGAGCTGGGCGATTTCGACGATTTCGACGCGTTCGTGGCGCGGGTGAACGAGCTGGGCATGGAGGTCGCGCTCGACTTCGCCCTGCAGTGCGCCCCGGACCACCCGTGGGTCACCGCGCACCCGGAGTGGTTCACCGTCCGCCCGGACGGCACGATCGCCTACGCGGAGAACCCGCCCAAGCGCTACCAGGACATCTACCCG
>JAKDNL010000877.1 GCA_030451825.1 Pseudonocardia sp.
CTCCCGGGGCGGGTGCTCCCGCAGCCGGTGCTCCCGCGGTGGGCTCCGCTGCGGCCGGGGACGGTTCCGGGGCCGCGACCGGAGGCGGCGCCGCGACCGCCGGAGGCCGGGCGACGGGCGCAGGCATGCCCGGCGGAGGCGGCGGTGGTCCGGGCGGGATCCTCTCCTCCCCCACCCCGAGCGCCGCCGTCACGACGCTTCTGAACACCGACGCGGCGCGCTACACCTGGGTCGCGGCAGCGGTCAGTTCGAACCAGGCCGCCGGCTACCAGCTGGGCACCGGCGGCCCGGTGATCGCGCTGGGTGGCTTCAACGGCACCGACCCGTTCCCGACACTTCAGGGTTTCCAACAGCTCGTCGCCGACGGCGAGGTCCACTGGTTCGTCGGAAGCGAGAGCTCCGACGGCGGGCCGGGCGGCGGGACGACCTCGGACAGCGGCGGCAGCGACGCGGCCGCACAGATCGCCGCGTGGGTGGCGCAGCACTACACCCCGCAGACCGTCGACGGCGTCACGGTCTACGACCTGAGCGCGGGCACGTGATGGGCGCGACAGCCGACCGGGTCACCTGCACAGCGCACGCACAGGTCGATCACACGACCCCGACAGCGCCGCCCACGAGTGTTCTCCCCATGAGCACTGCACTCGCCGACCTCTCGGGCGGCTCCCGGACCCCGGACAGCGCCGAGGCACCTCCCGTGCAGGTACCGGACCCGCACGACCGCACGGTCCTCGACATCGTCGTCCCGGTCTTCAACGAGGAGGCCGATCTCGAGCCGTCGGTGCGGCGGCTGCTCGAGCACCTTCGTACGTCGTTCCCGTACTCCTTCCGGATCACGATCGCGGACAACGCCAGCACCGACGACACCCCGGTGATCGCGCGACGGCTCTGCGCGGCGCTGCCCGAGGTACGCACCGTTCGCCTGGACCGCAAGGGACGCGGGCGGGCGCTGCGCGCGGTCTGGTCGGCCTCCGACGCGCAGGTGCTGGCCTACTGCGACGTCGACCTGTCCACCGATCTCAACGCCGTCCTCCCGCTCGTCGCGCCGCTGGTGTCCGGGCACTCCGACCTGGCCATCGGCACCCGGCTGGGCAGGGGGTCGCGGGTGGTGCGCGGGGCCAAGCGCGAACTCATCTCGCGGTCCTACAACCTGATCCTGCGCGGCACCCTGTCCGCCCGGTTCTCCGACGCCCAGTGCGGGTTCAAGGCGATCCGGTCCGACGTGGCCCAGCGTCTGCTGCCGCTGGTCGAGGACACCGCCTGGTTCTTCGACACCGAGCTGCTGGTGCTCGCCGAGCGGGCCGGGATGCGCATCCACGAGGTCCCGGTCGACTGGGTCGACGACCCCGACTCCAGTGTGGACATCGTCGCCACCGCCACCGCCGACCTCAAGGGCGTGTGGCGGGTCGGACGGGCGCTGGCCACCGGCGCGCTGCCGCTGGCCGACATCCGTGGCCAGCTCGGACGCGCCCCGCTCGCCCCGACCCCGGTCCCCGGGGTGCCCCGCGCGATGCCGTTCCAGCTGGCCCGCTTCGCCGCGATCGGGATCGCCAGCACGCTGGCCAACCTGGTGCTGTTCGTGGCGCTGCGCGGGCTGATGGGCCCGATCGCGGCGAACGTGCTGGCGATGCTGCTCTGCGCGGTCGCCAACACCGCCGCCAACCGCCGGTTCACCTTCGGCGTCCGTGGCCGCGGCGGCGCCGCCACCCACCAGTTCCAGGGCCTGATCGTGTTCGGTATCGGGCTCGGCCTGACGACCGGCGCGCTGGCCCTGCTCGGGGCGCTGGTCCCCGACGCCCACCAGGCCGCCGAGGTCGTGACGATCGTCGTCGCCAACGCCGTCGCGACCGTCCTCCGGTTCGTACTGTTCCGCACCTGGGTGTTCCGGCGTTCCGCCGGTGACCCCCCCCCCCCCGCCCCCGCCGCACAGGCGCTCCCAGCCGGATGGCCCCCACCGTCGACACCCGGGCGGCCCCCCCCCGGCGCCCCGGGCGCCCCCCGGCGCCCCGCCCCCC
>JAKDNL010000878.1 GCA_030451825.1 Pseudonocardia sp.
GTGTCGGGCGGGGGCGGGGGGCGGCGGGGGTGGCGGCGCGACGCCCCGGGCCCCGGGGGGGGCGCCGACACCGGCGTCGGCCGGCTCGTCGTCGGCCGCGCGCCGGCGCCGTCGACGGCCGGTCTGCGAGCCGCTGTTCTCGGCGAGCAGCTCCGCGACCGTGCGCTGACGGGGCTCTCCGCTGTCCACACTCATCCCGACCACCGTGCCCTGTACGACGTCAAGGGTCCAAGTCCGGGCCCTGCCTCCTGCGCCGAGCGGTCTTCCCCCGCGTCGAGCATGTCGAACCGCCGCAGGATCACTCCCTCGCGCAGCGCCCACGGGCAGATGTCCAGCTCGGACACGCCGAGGGCGCCCATCGCGGCCTGCGCGACGACCGCACCGGCCACCAGCTGGTGTGCCCGGCTGGGGCTGACACCCTCCAGCTCGGCGAGGTCGCCGCTGGACATCCGGCTGATGAACGACGTCAGCTGCGCCAGCCCGACCGCGGACAGCGAGCGCGGCGCGCGCGGGCCCTCGCTGGACGGGGCCGCACCGGCCAGGCGGGCCAGCGACCGGAACGTCTTCGAGGTGCCGACGGCGCGGTCCGGGTCCCCGGCGATCCGCAGCCGTCCGGCGACCGGGGCCAGATCGGCCTCCACCTTCTCCCGCAGGCGGTCGATCTCGGTGCGGACCGGCGGGTCGACGCGGAACCAGTCCCGGGTCAGCCGCCCGGCGCCCAGCGGCAGCGACGCCGCCTCCTCGGGCATCTCGTCGCGCCCGACCGCCATCTCCAGCGAGCCGCCGCCGATGTCGAGGGCCAGCAACCGCCCGGCCGACCAGCCGAACCAGCGACGGACGGCGAGGAACGTGTAGCGCGCCTCGTCCTCGCCGGGCAGCACCTCGAGCGCGATCCCCGTCTCGTCGTGCACCACGGCCAGGACCTCGGCGGAGTTCGTGGCATCGCGCAGCGCCGAGGTGGCGAACGCCAGCAGGTCGTCGCAACCGGCTGCTCGGGCCGAGTCACGCGCCTTGTGCACGCTCTCGACGAGTGCGCGGACCCCGCCCTTGGTGAGCGCGCCCCCGGCGTCCAGGTACTCCGCAAGCCGCAGCTGGTCCTTGTCCGAGGACCTCGGCTTCGGGTGCGCGCCGCGGTGGGCGTCCACCATGAGCAGGTGGACGGTGTTGGATCCGACGTCGAGCACGGCCAGGCGCACAGCGGACAGGTTACCGGTCCGTTATCCGGCCTTTCTCACACCTCGAACTTGTAGCCCAGCCCCCGCACCGTGACCAGGTGCTGCGGCGTCGACGGGTCGTGCTCGACCTTGGACCGCAGGCGCTTGACGTGCACGTCGAGGGTCTTGGTGTCACCGACGTAGTCCGCGCCCCACACCCGGTCGATCAACTGGGCCCGGGTGAGCACCCGCCCGACGTTGCGCAACAGGTACTCCAGCAGGTCGAACTCCTTGAGCGGCAGCGCGACGTCACCGCCGCCGACGGAGACGACGTGGCGCTCGACATCCATCCGGACCGGCCCCGCCGCGAGGATCCCGGTGCCGCCCTCCACCTCGGCCGCGCCCTCGCCGCGGCGCAGTACCGCCCGCACCCGGGCGATCAGCTCCCGCGCCGAGTACGGCTTGGTCACGTAGTCGTCGGCACCGAGCTCGAGTCCGACCACCTTGTCGATCTCGCTGTCCCGCGCCGTTACCATGATCACCGGTACCGCGGAGCGGGAGCGCAGCGCCTTGCAGACATCGGTTCCGCTCATCCCGGGCAGCATCAGGTCCAGCAGCACGATGTCGGCCCCGTTGCGGTCGAACTCGGACAGCGCGTCGTTGCCGTTCACCGCGACGGCGGTGGTGAAACCCTCCTTGCGCAGCATGAACGCGATCGGGTCGGCGAAGGACTCCTCGTCCTCCACGATCAGAACCCTGGTCATCTCATCCTCCAGCTGGAAGTGCGGAATGCGTGGTCGTCGGGCTGCTCGTTCCGCTGGCGCTTCTCTCGGTGCCGCTGCTCGTTCCGCTGGCGCTT
>JAKDNL010000262.1 GCA_030451825.1 Pseudonocardia sp.
GGGGGGGGCCCTTATGGGTTTTTGCGGGGGGGGCCCCCGTTAACCGGGGGCCGCCCCGGGTTATTGGGGGGGGCTTGGCCACGGTTTCGCGTGCGAGGACGAACGTGAGGTCCACCAGGGTGCGTGCACAAGGATGCAGGGACCGGCCGATCGGACGACCGATCTGCGATGGTGGCCCGGCCGCATGCGACCGGGCCACCATCTACCCGAACTGACGCGCCGCTCCCACCACGAAGCGACGTGCTTAAGTTAGCCTTACCTGGGTCAAAGGTCAAGTAGGGGCCCGATCAGAGCTGGTCGAGGACCGCCGCGCTGGAGAAACCTGCAGGTCGTAGCACTCGCTCACGGATGCGGACGAAGGGCGCGGACCGCGTCGACGCCCCGCACGGTCTCGCCGCGAGCGACCTCGGCTTCGGCCTCACGGATGCCGGCCACGCCTCGGGGTCACCGAGGATGTCGAGTGTCTCCTCCAGCGCCGCGAGGTCGTCGTAGGACATGTGCACCGCTGCTCTCAGCCCAGGGTGAACGGGTCCCGGGTGCCGCCGGTCAGCTCCACCCAGACCGACTTGTCCTGCAGGTACCCGTCGATCGCCCCGATGCCGTTCTCCCGGCCCAGGCCGGACTGCTTGTAGCCGCCGAACGGGACGCTCGGCGCCACCACCCGATAGGCGTTGATCCACACGCTACCGGCCTTGATCTTCGCGGCCATCCGGTGCGCGCGGTGCACGTCCTTGGTCCAGACGGCGCCGGCCAGACCGTAGGGGGTGTCGTTGGCCAGTTTAATCGCCTCGTCCTCGTCGGTGAACGTGACCGCGGAGAGCACCGGGCCGAACACCTCCTCGCGGAACACGGTGTCGCTCGGCTTCACCGAGAGCACCGTCGGCTTGACGAAATAGCCGCCGAGGGAGTCCTCGGCCGCGCCGCCGTAGGCGACGGTCGCGCCCTCCTGCACCGCGGTGGACAGGTAGCCGAGCACCTTCTCGTACTGCGGCCCGTTCGCGACCGGGCCCATCTCGGTGTCCGGGTCGTTCGGGTCGCCGAGCTTGATCGTTGCCGCGCGCTCGGCGACGAGCCGGATCAGCTCGTCGTGCACGTCGGCGTGCACGATCAGCCGTGAGCCCGCCATGCAGGTCTGCCCGGTGGCGGCGAACACGCCGGCGATCAGGCCGTTCGCGGCGGCCTGCAGGTCGGCGTCTCCGAACACGACCTGGGGCGACTTGCCGCCCAGCTCGAGGGTGACGGGGTTGAGCCGCTCCGCCGCGGCGTGCGCGACCGCGCGTCCGGTCGCGGTGGATCCGGTGAACGCGACCTTGTCCACGTCCGGGTGCGCGGCCAGGTGCTCGCCGGTGGATCGGGACAGCCCGGTCACGATGTTGACCACGCCGGCCGGGATGCCGGCCTGCTCGATCAGTTCGCCGAACCCGAGGGTGGATCCGGGGGAGTGCTCGCTGGGCTTGATCACGATAGTGCAGCCGGCGGCCAGTGCCGGGGCGAGCTTCCAGGTCATCAGCAGTAGCGGCGAGTTCCACGGCGTGATCGCGGCGACCACGCCGACCGGCTCGCGACGGGTGTAGACGAGGTAGTTCGGGTTCGGCGAGGGGATCTGCCGGCCCTCGATCTTGTCGGCGAGCCCGGCGTAGTAGTGGTACCAGCCGCCGAGGCCGTTGAGCTGGCCGATCATCTCCCGGTAGAGCTTGCCGGAGTCGTTGACCTCCTGGCGGGCCAGGCGCTCCGCGTTCTCGGCGACCAGGTCGCCGAGGCGGCGCAGGCAGGCTGCGCGGGCGAAGCCGGTCATCTGGCCCCACTCGCCGTCCAGGGCGGAGCGGGCCGCGGCCACGGCGGCGTCGACGTCGTCGGTGCCGCCGTCCGGGACCGTCGCCCAGGACGTCCCGGTGAACGGGTTCTGGGACTCGAAGGTCTTCCCGGAGATCGCGTCGACGGCCCTGCCGCCGATCAGCATCCGGAACTGCTCGAGGTCACTCATGTTCGCGGGCTCTCCCTGTCTCCGTTGACCAGTCTGCCGACGACGTTACGGCCGCGGTCGCCCCGGGCACATCCGCAGGCCGGCCTCAGGTACTGACGCGGGAGGCCGCGTCGTGCACCCGCCACTCCTCGGTCGCCCGGCCGAGGGCGACGGCGTGGGTCATCCGCAATGTCGTCGTCAGCCAGAGCAGGATGTCGTGCAGGCGCAGCCGGGTCGGGCAGGCGTCGCGCAGCAGCGCCACCGAGGTCCGTTCCAGGACGCCGAAGGCGGTGTCGTTGGCGCGCAGCTCGCGCAGGATCACCGCACCGACGTCGCTGTCGCCCTCCTCGCCGTGCGGGAGCAACGCCCGTCGCGTGCTGCGGGTCAGGTGCGGGACGAGGTCGGGACGGCGGTGGTGCAGCGCCGCGAACACGTGCGCGGGGTGCTGCCCGGCGCGGCGGCCGATCTCGCGCAGGCCGGAGCCGACCGTGCCCGGCTCGCCAAGTACGGACAGCTCCTCCTCGGTCAGCTCCCAGAACGCGCGGCCGCCCGCGTGCTCGACGACGGCGTCGAACAGGGGGCGGACGCGGGCCAGCGCGTCATGCACGTCGCCCCAGCCCGGCCGGTCGAGCCGGCCGTGCAGGCCCTCGCTGATCAGGATGTCGATGTCGTCGGACGCGCCGGCCGGGCGGGTGTCGAACCGGGGCCAGCCGAACGCGGGTAGCTGGACCCAGTGCCCGCGGGGGAAGTCGGGGGAGCGGAACCAGAACGGCCGGCGCCCGCGGGCGTAGCCGAGCACGGCGGCCAGGGCGGTGTCGAACGGCAGCGGGTCGGGCCCGGTGCTGGGTAGGTCGAGCATCGGGCCACCGTCGTGCGTCGCCGTCGTCACGCCGCCATCGTCCTCCCGATCGGGGCGCCGTGACCGGCCGGAACCCGGCCGGTCGCGACGCACTCTCCGCACGCGCTCAGGGTGTGGCGGACCCGGCGGTCTCCGCCTGGTGCCGGGCCGTGGCCTCCTCCAGCGCCTTGCCCATCCGCCCGAACAGGTGCTCGCGGCTGCCGCGGGCCTTCGCCTCGGACGCCTCCAGCCGGTCCAGGCTGCCCTGGAACTGCGGGGTCACGTACTCGGCGAACAGCTCGTAGTGCCGCTTGGTGTCGGTCGGGTTGGCCCACTCGTGCGACATCATCAGGTAGGCGCCGAAGCCGCCCTGGGACTGCTCCTGCAGGGTCGCGATCTGGCGGACCGCGTCCTCGGCGGTGCCGATCACGCCGACGCCGCTCTCGTTGACCCAGTCGAGGCGTTCCTCGAGCGTCGCCCCGGACGGCTCGAAGTGCGGGACGGCGGCGGTGTGCTGCAGGTAGTCGAACCAGTCGTCGATGCCGTACTCGACCTGCCGGTAGGCCTCCTCCTTGGTCTCCGCGATGTGCATCGGACCGACCAGGCGCCACGCTCCCCGGTCCATCGTCTGGCCGAACTGCTCGGCGCGCTGCGTGGCCACGTCCCAGTGCAGGGCCAGCAGGTCGGTGTCGCCGGTCAGGGTCGCGCCGATGGAGAGCAGGCCCGCGCCGTACCTGCCGGCGATGCGCGGGCCGGACGGCGACGCGATGGCGGCGACGCCCACCTCGAAGCACGGCCGGGAGTAGGGCCGCAGCTGGCACTGCGCGTCGACCAGGGTGTAGCGGGAGTTCGTGTGCGTCACCGGCTCGTCGCCGACCAGCAGCCGCATGAGGACGTCGGTGTCCTCCTCCAGCGCCGTGCGCTGCTCCACCGGGTCGATGCCGATCATCGCGGCGTCGGTCGGCAGCGAGCCCGGGCCGAGCCCCAGCATGAACCGGCCCCGGGTCAGGTAGTCGAGCAGGATCGCGCGGTCGGCCACCCACAGCGGGTTGTGGTAGGGCAGCGAGAGCACTCCGGTGCCGAGCCTGATGCTCGAGGTCTGCGCGGCGACGTTCGCGATGAAGATCTCCGGGCTGGCGATCAGCTCGGTGCCGCAGGAGTGATGCTCGCCGATCCAGGCCTCCTCGAAGCCGAGCCGGTCGAGATGCTTGATCAGCTCGATGTCACGGGCCAGTGCGGAGACCGGGTTCTGGCCGGCTCCGGCGTGGAACGGTGCGAGGAAGATTCCGAAGCGCATCTGCTCTCCATCGAGTCTCGGCGATGCTCGACGCTATCCCGCGGTAGTGACGTGTGTCACGTCAGACCGCACTGTGGTCGACCGGAAGCCGTCCGCGACCCCCTCGGTACGTGGAGTCGTGTCGTCGCAGGTCGCCGGGCTGCGATCGAGTGTTCCGGTCGCGCCCCGAGCCGGTTAACGTGTCGCACAGCACACCCGGTGGCGCCGCGGACCCCGCGCACGCGCCCCGTCAGCGCAGGCGTCAGAGAGGACGCATCATGACCGTCACCACGCAGGGCTCCGTCCTGGGCAACCGTGTACTGCGTACCGAGGACCAGGAACTGATCACCGGAGCCGGCGACTACACCGCGGACCTTCCGGTCACCGGCGCCTACCACGTCGCGTTCGTCCGCTCGCCGTTCGCGCACGGGACGATCACCGGCATCGAGCCGGCCGAGGCCCGGGCGATGCCGGGCGTCCGGGCCGTCTACACGTTCGACGAGATCGGGCTCGCGCCGCGCCAGGGCCTGCCCGGCGTGGTGCCGGAGGCGATGGCCCGCCCGCACCTGGCGACGGGCAAGGTCCGCTTCGTCGGCGACATCGTCGCCGTGGTGGTCGCGGACTCCGCGGCGCAGGCACTGGACGCCGCGGAGAACGTGTTCGCCGACATCGATCCGCTGCCCGCCGTGATCGGGCTGGAGGACTCGGCGGCCGACGGCGGCACCCTGCTGTTCGACGACAACGGCTCGAACGTGGCCGCGGCGGACGGTACCGGGACGGTCGAGAACCTGTTCGACGGCGCCGACACGGTCGTCACGGGCACGTTCCACATCCAGCGCGTGGCCGGCGTCCCGATGGAGCCCAACGCGGCCGTCGCGAGGCCCGGCGAGCCGGACGGCGGCGTGACGATGTGGGTCGCCACCCAGACGCCGCACGGTGCGCAGGCCGCGCTGGCCGGTGACCTCGGGCTCGACCCCGCGCAGGTCCGGGTGATCGCGCCGCGGGTCGGTGGCGGGTTCGGCCCCAAGGCGTTCGAGTACATCGAGTGGACGGTCGTGGCCAGGGCCGCGCTGCTGCTCGGGCATCCGGTCCGCTGGACCGAGACGCGCTCGGAGAACATGCTCTCGATGGTCCACGGGCGGGGCCAGGTCCAGCACGTCGAGCTGGGTCTGACGAAGGCCGGGAAGATCGTCGGGCTGAAGGCCGACGTGATCGGGGACGCCGGCGGCTACCCGATGATCGGCTCGATCCTGCCCAGCCTGACCCAGCTGATGTCGCAGGGCGTCTACGACATCCCGAAGATCCAGTTCAACTGGCGGGCCGTCGCGACCACCACCACGCCGATCGGGGCCTACCGCGGCGCGGGCCGGCCCGAGGCCACCCAGATGCTCGAGCGGATCCTCGACATCGCCGCCGACGAGCTCGACATCGACCCGCTCGAGCTGCGCCGCGCCAACTTCATCCCGCCGGAGAGCTTCCCGTACACCACGCTGACCGGCGCGCCCTACGACAACGGTGAGTACGCCAAGACCCTCGACGCCGCGATGGCCGCCGCCGGCTACTCCGACCTGCTCGCCGAGCAGCGTCGGCGCCGGGAGAACGGCGACCGGATCGCGCTGGGCGTCGGCGTGGGCTGCTACGTCGAGGTCACCGCTCCGCTGGGCCTCGACGGCGAGTGGGGCTCGGCGCAGGCGCACCCGGACGGCTCGTTCACCGTCTCGGCCGGGACCAGCGCGCACGGCCAGGGGCACGAGACGGCGTTCGCGCAGGTCGCCTCCGCGGTGTTGCGGGTGCCGATGGACAAGATCCGGCTCGTGCAGTCCGACACGGCGCTGGTCCCGCGCGGGGCGGGCACGCTCGGGTCGCGGTCGCTGCAGACCGGCGGCAGCGCGATCCACACCGCCAGCGGTGAGCTGGTGCAGCGGGCCCGCGAGATCGCCGCGCACCTGCTGGAGGCCTCGGTCGGCGACGTCGAGCTCACCGAGGCGGGCCTCGGCGTCAAGGGCGTCACCGGCTCCGTGGTCACCTGGGGCCAGGTCGCGGCCGCCGCGCAGGACGGCACCGGCAGCCCGGACGGCACGACGTCCGCGCTGCGCGAGGAGCTGGACTTCACACAGGGTCAGTCCAGCTTCCCGTTCGGGTGCCACATCGCCGTCGTCGAGGTGGACCTGGACACCGGCTGGGTGACCCAGCTCCGCCACGTCGCCGTCGACGACTGCGGCAAGATCCTGAACCCGATGCTGGTCGAGGGCCAGCAGCACGGCGGGATCGCGCAGGGCATCTCGCAGGCCCTGTTCGAGAAGGTGTCCTACGACGACGACGGCAACCCGACCACCGGCAACCTGGCGTCGTACTCGATCCCGTCCGCGGCCGACCTGTTCCCGTTCGAGGCCTCGACCACCGAGACCCCCACGCACCTGAACCCGCTCGGCGCCAAGGGGATCGGCGAGTCCGGCACGATCGGGTCGACGCCGGCGGTGCACAACGCCGTGGTCGACGCGCTGTCGCACCTCGGGGTGCGGCACGTGGACATGCCGCTGACCCCGCAGACGGTGTGGCGGGCGGTGCAGGCGGCGCGCTGAGGGCCGGTCAGGGCTCGGCCAGCAGCCGCTCGCGCAGCCGGAACTTCTGGATCTTCGTGGCGGACATCGGCCAGTCCGTGGTGAACCGGACGTGGCGGGGGACCTTGAATCGGGCGAGGCCGGCCCGGCAGTACGCCAGCACGTCGTCCTCGGTGAGCACGGCGCCCGCCCGGATCTCGACGAACGCGGCCGGCACCTCCTCGTAGCGCGGGTCGGGCACCCCGATGACGGCGGCGATGACGACGTCGGGGTGCCCGAGCAGGTAGGTCTCCAGCTCGAGGCAGCCGACGTTCTCCCCGCCGACCTTGAGCATGTCCTTGGTGCGGCCCCGGAAGACCAGGTTGCCGCGCTCGTCCACCGAGGCGAGGTCGCCGGTGTGGAACCAGCCCTCGGCGTCGATGCTCTCGGCGGTCGTGCGCGGGTCGTTGTGGTAGCCGAGGAACAGGTTGAAACCCCGGACGTGGAGCACACCGGGTTCGCCCGCCGCCAACTCCTCGCCGGTGAGCGGGTCCCGGACCTGCATCTCCACACCGTCGAACGGCTTTCCGCTGGTGAGCCGGTCCTCGATCGGATCGTCGAGGCGTCCCATGACGGCGATACCGCCGCACTCCGTCGAGCCGTAGCAGCTGATGTGAACGGTGTGCGGCAGCTTCGCCTGGTAGCTCCGCAGCAGATCCGGCGGGCCGACGGTCAGCAGGGCCCGGACGCGGGAGAACGTGTCCGGCCGGTAGGACGGGTGGTGCAGCAGGGGGCCGGTCAGCGTGGGGTAGGCGGGGAACATCAGCGTCACGCGTTCCCGTTCGACGATCTCCAGCGCCGCGTCGGTGTCGAAGTGGGTCATCGACACGTAGGTGGCCGCGGCGTTCAGGACCGCGATCATCTGGGCCTGCGCGCTCACGTGGAACATCGGCAGCGGGTTCCACATCCGGTCCTCGGCGGTGAGGTGGAAGACCTCGTCGCTGACCGCGGTGCCCAGCCGGACGACCGACTCGTTGGTCAGCGGGCAGCCCTTCGGCTGCGCCGTGGTGCCGGAGGTGTACATCATGATGTAGGGCGTGTCCGCGGTGACGGCCGCGGCGCGGGCCCGTGCGGTCTCCGGCGCGACGCCCCGGCCGGGTCCGATGAACCGCTCGCGGGGGATCAGCCCTGGCGCGTCCGCGCGGGCGCCGAGCATGACCACCCGGCGCAGATCCGGTGCCCCGGCCAGCGGCGGGGTCCGTCCCGGGCCGGCGGTGGCCAGCTCGGGGAACGCCTCGGTGAGCCGGCCGACGTAGTCGACGTGCTCGTCGGCCACGTCGGTGGTGAGCAGGACCGCCATCCCGGAGTCGGGCACCACATAGCCGATCTCCCGGGGTGCGAGCCGTGCGTTGACCGGTACGAACAGCGCACCGACCATCGCGGTGCCCAGCATGGCGTGGACGAACTCGGGGCAGTTCGGCATGAGTGTCCCGACCGCGTCGCCCTCGCCGACACCGGCCGCGGTCAGCCCCCGGGCGACGTCGAGGGCGGAGCGTTCCAGCTCGGCGTAGGTCTGGCGGACGCCCGCGAAGACGAGTGCGTCGTCGTCCGGATGCCGGCTCGCCGCCCGCGCGAGCAGCCCGGCCACGGTCAGTACCTCGGCGTCCATTTTGGTCCCCGCCTCCGGTGCGTCACACGGACGTATCCGGTCCGGGCGGACGCGGACACTGCGATCCCGGTCGCAGGCTATCCGGTCCGGACAACCGTTTGGTAGATCGTTTCTCACGCGCGGCTGCGCGACCCCTCCGCTCCGGGCTGCTCCCGGTTCTCGTCGGCGGGGTTCTCGTCGGCGGGGTTGTCCGCGGCCGGGTCCGCCTCTGCCGGGTCCGCGTCGGCCGGTGTCGCGTCATCGTCGTGCCCCGGGCTCTCCCCGTCGGCCGGTGTCGCTCCGGTGCGTGCGTCGATCACTTCGCCGAGGTAGCGCAGCACCACCGCCGCCGCGGCGACGATCGGCACCGACAGGAACGCCCCGGCGATGCCGTAGAGCGTGCTGCCCGCGGTCACGGCGAGCAGTACCACCGCGGCGTGCAGGCCCAGGCTGCGCGACTGCAGGACCGGCTGCAGCACGTTGCCCTCGATCTGCTGCACTGCGAGCACGATCAGCAGGACGATCACCGCGGCGGCGAAGCCGTTGCTCACGAGCGCGACCAGCACGGCCAGCGCACCGGCCACCACCGCACCGACGATCGGGATGAAGCCGCCGAGGAACGTGATCACCGCCAGCGGCAGGGCGAGCGGCACCCCGACGATCAGCAGCCCGGCCCCGATCAGCACGGCGTCGACGAACGCGACGATCGCCTGGGTACGGATGAACTCGCTGATCGTCACCCAGATCCGGCGCACCG
>JAKDNL010000263.1 GCA_030451825.1 Pseudonocardia sp.
CCTGTTCGCGGCGCTGCCGGGCGCCCGGGTGCACGGTGCCGACTTCGCGGGCCAGGCCCTCGCCGCCGGTGCGGCCGCGATCCTGACCGACCCGGCCGGCCTGGACCGCCCGGACGTGCGCGGCGCCACCGTCCCGGTGCTGGTCGCCGAGTCCCCGCGGGACGTGCTGGGCCCGGTCTCGGCCGTCGTCTACGGCGAGCCCACCGCCCGGATGCGCGTGCTCGGGGTCACCGGCACCAGCGGCAAGACCACCGTCGGGCACCTGCTGGAGGCCGGGCTGGCCGCGGCCGGGCGCGCCACCGGCCTGCTCGGAACGGTGCGCACCCGGGTCGGCGTCCCCGGCTCCGAGCCGCTGGCCCTGCCCAGCGCGTTCACCACCCCGGAGGCCCCGGACCTGCAGGCGTTGTTCGCGGTGATGGCCGAGGCTGGCGTGACCGACATCGCGGTGGAGGTCTCCAGCCACGCCCTGGCGCTCGGGCGGGTCGGCGGCACCCGGTTCGCGGTCGGCGCGTTCACCAACCTGTCCCAGGACCACCTGGACTTCCACCCCACGATGACCGACTACTTCGAGGCCAAGGCCAGCCTGTTCGGCGGCGGTGCCGGTGTCGAGCCGGCCCGGCGCGGCGTCGTGTGCATCGACGACGAGTGGGGCCGCCAGCTGGCCGACCGCCAGACCAGCGTGGTCACGGTGGCCACCGTGACCGGCGTGCCCGCGACCTGGACCGCCCGCGACGTCGCCGCGCACGCCGATGGCACCCAGACGTTCGTCGCGCACGGCCCGGACGGGCTGGCCCAGCCGGTCACCCTCGCGCTGCCCGGCCCGTTCAACGTGGCCAACGCGCTCGTCGCGCTGGCCTGCCTGGACGCCGACGGGGTGCCGCCCGCCGTCGCCGCGGAAGGTTTCGCCACCCTGGCCGTCCCGGGCCGGATGCAGCGGGTGGACGCCGGGCAGGACTTCCTGGCCGTCGTCGACTACGCGCACAAGCCGGGCGCGGTGGCCGCGCTGCTGGACGCCCTGCGGGCCCAGGTCCGCCCGACCGCTCGGGTGATCACGGTGCTGGGCTGCGGCGGGGACCGGGACACGGCCAAGCGCCCGATGATGGGGGCGGCCGCGGCCATCCGGTCCGAGCTGCTGATCGTCACCGACGACAACCCGCGCTCCGAGGACCCGGCGGCGATCCGGTCCGAGATGCTGGCCGGGACCGCGGGCGAGCCGGCCGGCGGCGAGGTCGTCGAGGTCGGCGACCGGCGCGCGGCGATCGAGGCCGCGGTGGCGGCCGCGCGGCCCGGCGACGCGGTCGTGGTGGCGGGCAAGGGCCACGAGACGGGTCAGGAGATCCACGGGGTCAAGTACCCCTTCGACGACGCCGAGGAGCTGACCGCGGCGATCGCGGCGGCTGGGACGGGTGGACGGCAGGTGCGGCGATGATCGCCATGACGTTGTCGGAGATCGCCGCGGTGACCGGCGGCCGGTGCCGCCGGGTCGACGGCGACCCGGTGGTGACCGCGGTGGAGTTCGACTCCCGCGCGGTCTCGGTGGGCGGGCTGTTCCTGGCCCTGCCCGGTGAGCGCGCGGACGGGCACGACTTCGCCGCCTCCGCGATGTCCCGCGGCGCGGCCGGGGTGCTGGCCGGCCGCGAGGTCGACGCGCCCGCCGTCGTCGTACCCCCGGTGCCGGACCGCGACACCGGCACCTACCTGGGCTCCTGCGACCCGGACGGGCACGGCGCCGCCGTGCTGGCCGCGCTCGGGAAGCTGACCCGGCACGTGCTCGACGCGCTGCCCGGCCTGGCCGTGGTCGGGGTGACCGGCAGCGCCGGCAAGACCTCCACCAAGGACCTGCTGGCGGCCGTGCTCGCGCCGCTGGGCTCGACGGTCGCGCCGCCGGAGTCGTTCAACAACGAGCTGGGCACGCCGTGGACGGCGCTGCGCGCCGACGCCTCCACCCGGCACCTGGTGCTGGAGTTCTCCGCCCGCGGGGCCGGCCACATCGCGGCGCTGTGCGCGGTGGCCCCGCCCCGGATCGGGGTGGTGCTCAACGTGGGCAGCGCACACCTGGGCGAGTTCGGTTCGCCGGCCGCGATCGCGATGGCCAAGGGCGAGCTGGTCGAGGCGCTGCCCCCGGGCGCGACGCTGCCCGGCGTGACCTCGGGCGCGGGCGGGGTCGCGGTGCTCAACGCCGACGACCCGGCGGTGGCCGCGATGGCCTCGCGCACGGTGGCCCGCGTCGTGTCCTTCGGCCGCTCGCCCGGTGCCGACGTGCGGGCCACCGACGAGACGCTCGAGGCCGGGCGGGCCCGGTTCCGCCTGGTCACCGCGTCCGGTTCGGCGCCGGTCGCACTGCGGCTGGTCGGCGCGCACCAGGTGTCGAACGCCCTGGCCGCCGCCGCGGTCGCGCTCGAGCTGGGTGCCGGCGTCTCTGACGTGGCCCGGTCGCTCTCGGCCGCGGAGCCGGCGTCGCGCTGGAGGATGGAGGTCACCGACCGCGCGGACGGGGTGACCGTCGTCAACGACGCCTACAACGCGAACCCGGAGGCCATGCGGGCGGCGCTCGGAGCCCTCCGGTCGATCACGGGGGACGGCGACGAGCACCGCCGCAGCTGGGCCGTGCTGGGTCCGATGGCCGAGATCGGGGAGGGCAGCGCCGCCGTGCACGCCGAGATCGCCGTGCTGGCGCGGCAGCTGGGCGCGGACCGTCTCCTCGCGCTGGGCGCCCCGGACTACGGCGAGCGCGCCGAGCACGTCGCCGACGTCGGCGAGGCCCTGACGCTGCTGCGCGCCGAGCTCGAGCCCGGCGACGTCGTGCTGGTCAAGGCCTCGCGCAGTGCGGGGTTGGAGCGGGTTGCGGCGGGGCTGTTGGACGGCCCCCTTCCGGGAGGATCACAGAACGGTCTGGTGAGCCGGTGAGAGGCGTCTTCCTGGCCGCGGGCATCGCCCTGGCCCTGTCCATCCTGCTCACGCCCTACCTGATCAAGTTCTTCGCCCGGCAGGGGTTCGGGCAGGAGATCCGGGCGGACGGCCCGCAGAGCCACCAGTCCAAGCGCGGCACCCCGACGATGGGCGGTGTGGCGATCCTGCTGGCCATCTGGGTCGGCTACCTGGGATCGCACCTGTTCACCGGGGAGGAGATCACCGCCTCGGCGCTGCTGGTCCTGTTCCTGACCACAGCCCTGGGCGTCGTCGGGTTCGTCGACGACTTCCTCAAGATCCGCCGCCAGCGCAACCTCGGCCTGAACAAGACGTCCAAGATCGTCGGCCAGGTGCTCACCGCGACGATCTTCGGTGTGCTCGCGCTGCGGTTCGCCAACTCGCGCAGCCTGACGCCGGCCTCGGACAGCCTCTCGTTCGTCCGCGACATCACGGTGCTCTCGTTCGGCCTGATCGGGTTCGTCCTGCTCTGCAACCTGATCATCGCGGCCTGGTCGAACGCGGTGAACCTGACCGACGGCCTGGACGGCCTGGCCGCCGGCACGTCGGCGATGGTGCTGGCCACCTACGTGATCATCTGCTTCTGGCAGTTCCGCAACAGCTGCGCCGTGATGGCCAGCGCGGGCTGCTACGAGGTGCGCGACCCGCTGGATGTGGCCCTGGTCGCGGCCGCCGCGATGGGCGGCTGCATCGGGTTCCTCTGGTGGAACGCCTCCCCGGCGCGGATCTTCATGGGGGACACCGGCTCGCTGGCCCTGGGCGGGCTGCTCGCCGGGCTGTCCATCGTCACGCACACCGAGCTTCTGCTGGTCGTGATCGGCGGCGTGTTCGTGGTGGAGGCGTTGTCGGTGAGCCTCCAGATCGTCGTGTTCCGCACCGCCCGACGGCGGCTGTTCCGGATGGCCCCGTTCCATCACCACTTCGAGCTGGCCGGATGGGCCGAGACCACGGTGATCATCCGGTTCTGGCTGCTCGCCGCCATGTGTGCGGCGATGGGCCTCGGCATCTTCTACAGCGAGTGGCTCTCCGCCTCGGCAGGCCAGTGACCGGCCAGGGGTGCGACGAGCGTGGCATTCGTCGCGTTGACCAGGACGAATGTCACGTTCGTTCCACGAGGAACGGCTTCGCGGGGCGGGTGGTGCTCGTCGCCGGGGCCGGGGTGTCCGGGATTGCGGCGGCGGAGGTATTGGGCGCGGCCGGTGCGGCGGTCACCGTGTCCGACGACGACCCGGCCAAGCTCGCCGCCCTCCCGGAAGGAGCCGGGGGCCTCCCCTCCGCCGAGATCCCCGAGGGGACCGAGGTCGTCGTGACCAGCCCCGGGCGCCCCCCGGACCACCCGCTGGTCGCGGCCGCAGCGGCCCGCGGGATCGAGGTGATCGGGGAGCCGGAGCTGGCCTGGCGCCTGGGCGCCGCCCGGGAACGCCCGCCGGTCTGGCTCGTCGTCACCGGCACCAACGGCAAGACCACCACCACCGAGATGCTGGCCGCGATCCTGCGCGGGGCCGGCGAGGACGCGGTGGCCTGCGGCAACATCGGGTACCCGGTCGTCTCCGCGGTCGCGGCCGGGCACGCGGTGCTGGCCGTGGAGCTCTCAAGCTTCCAGCTGCACTGGTCGCCGTCGGTGCGCCCGGCCGCCGGTGTCGTGCTCAACGTCGCCGAGGACCACCTGGACTGGCACGGCGGGATGGACGGCTACGCCGCCGCCAAGGCCCGCGCGTTGCTCGGTGACGTCGCCGTGGCCGGGATCGACGACCCGGTCGCGGCCGGCCTGCTCGCCGACGCCCCCGCGCGGAAGCGGATCGGGGTCACCCTGGCCGAGCCGGGGCCCGACCAGCTCGGCGTGCGGGACGGGATGCTCCTCGACCGCGCGTTCGGCGGCGGGGAGCTGCTCCCGGCCGCGGCCGTCGTCCCGGCCGGACCTCCCGGGATCACCGACGCCCTCGCCGCCGCCGCGCTGGCCCGCGCACACGGCGTGCCGGCCGTCGCGATCCGGGAGGCGCTCGCCGGGTTCGCCCCCGGCCCGCACCGCAGCGCCCCGGTCGGCCGGGTCGCCGGGGTCACGTTCGTCGACGACTCCAAGGCCACCAACCCGCACGCCGCGGACGCCGCGCTCGCCGCCGTCGCGGCCCGCGCCCCCGGGGCCCGCGCAGTGTGGGTCGTCGGCGGCCTGCTCAAGGGTGTCTCCGCGGACGCCCTCGGTGAGCTCGCCCGCCGCCACGACGCGCACCTGGCCGGGGTGGTCGTGATCGGTGCCGACCGCGCTCCGATCCTCGACGCCCTCGCGCGACACGCCCCGGACCTCCCCGTCCGTGAGGTCGAGACGGGTGACCATGAGGGGATGCAGACGCCGGTGGACCCGATGCCCGAGGCCGTGCGCCGCGCCGCCGAGCTGGCCGGAACCGGTGACGTGGTGCTGCTGGCACCGGCCGCGGCGTCGATGGACCAGTTCCGCGACTACGCCCACCGCGGCGACGCGTTCGCCGGCGCGGTCCGGGACCTGGCGGCCCCCACGACGGCCGGGGGCCGGCGGTGAGCCGGGCGGCGGGGGAGAAACGGGGCCGCACCCTGCAGGGCGTGGCCGCCGCCGCCGGCAGCGGCACCCAGGGCGCGGTGCGCCGGCTGCGCAAGTGGCTGCGACGCCCGCTGACCTCCCTGCACCTGGTGCTCGGCGTATTCGGGCTGCTGACGCTGTTCGGGCTGGTCATGGTGCTCTCGGCGTCCTCGGTGGAGGCACTGTCCGACGGCGGCTCGTCGTACTCGGTGTTCACCAAGCAGGTGATGTTCTGCGGGGTCGGGCTGGTGCTGTTCTACGCCGGGCTGCGGATCCCGCCGCGGGTGCTGCGGGCGATGGCCCCGTTGCTGCTGCTGGTCGGCGTCGTCGCGCTGGTCGCGGTGTTGATCCCGGGGATCGGCGCGGAGCGCGGCGGGTCCCGGTCCTGGTTCGCGTTCGGATCGTTGTCGCTGCAGCCCTCGGAGGCGGTCAAGGTCGCGCTGACGCTGTGGGGCGCGCACGTGCTGGTCGCCCGGCGCGCGGTGATGCACCGCTGGAAGCACGCGCTGAGCCCGGTCGTCCCGGTCACCCTGCTGATCTGCACGCTGCTCGTGTTGCAACCCGACCTCGGCATGACGATCTCGGTCGGGATCGTGATGATCGCGATGCTGTACTTCGGCGGCGCGCCGATGAAGCTGCTCGCGGCGCTGGCCGGGGGTGGCCTGCTGGGCGCGGTGACCCTCGGCCTGACGGCGGGTTATCGGGCCAGCCGGATCTCGGCGTTCCTGTCCCCGGACACGGCCGACCCGCTGGGCCCGGCCTACCAGGCCACCCAGGCGCTGTACTCGCTGGCCGACGGCGGGCTGTTCGGCGTCGGGCTGGGTCAGGGGCGGGCGAAGTGGGACTACCTGCCCAACGCCCACAACGACTTCATCTTCGCCATCATCGGCGAGGAGCTCGGCCTGGTCGGCGCGTTCGCCGTGCTGGGGCTGTTCGCGACGCTGGCCTACACCGGCATGCGGATCTCCGCGCGCAGCGCCGACCCGTGGCTGCGGATCGTCGTGGCCACGTCGACGACCTGGCTGGTGGCCCAGGCGTCGATCAACATCGGGTACGTGGTGGGCCTGCTGCCGGTGACCGGTCTGCAGCTGCCCCTGATCTCGTCCGGAGGCACCTCGCTGGTGGTGACCATGTTCGTGTTCGGTCTGTTGACCAACGCCGCTCGGCACGAGCCGGAGGCGGTGGCCGTCCTGCGCAAGCACGGGCAGGGCCGCGTCGCCCGGATCCTGCGCCTGCCGATGCCGCAGCCCTACCGGGCCGCGTCGTCGGCCACCCACCCCGCTCCGTCGCCCCGGTCGGTGGCCCGGTGACCGGCCCCGGGGCCCGGGGCCCGTCCGTGGTCGTCGCGGGCGGCGGCTCGGCCGGGCACATCGAGCCCGCGCTGGCCGTGGCCGACGCGATCCGCCGCCTGGTCCCCTCCGCCACGGTCACCGCGCTCGGCACCGAGAGGGGCCTGGACACCCAGCTCATCCCGGCCCGCGGCTACAAGCTCGAGCTGATCCCGCCGGTGCCGCTGCCGCGCAAGCCCAGCGGCGACCTGCTGAAGCTGCCGGTCCGGGTCCGGGGTGCCGTCTCCCGGGTGCGGGAGGTGCTCGAGCAGACCCACGCCGACGTCGTCGTCGGGTTCGGCGGGTTCGTCGCGCTGCCGGCCTACCTCGGTGCCCGCGGCCGGGT
The DNA here is from genome assembly GCA_030451825.1 of Pseudonocardia sp. Classification (GTDB taxonomy): domain Bacteria; phylum Actinomycetota; class Actinomycetes; order Mycobacteriales; family Pseudonocardiaceae; genus Pseudonocardia. The sequence goes on from JAKDNL010000263.1 coordinate 7,154, forward strand.
GCCGGTCGTGGTGCACGAGGCGAACGCCCGCGCCGGGCTGGCGAACAAGGTCGGGGCACGGTTCGCCGCGGCCGTCGGGGTGGCCGTGGAGGGCACCGGGCTGGCAGGTGAGCAGGTCGTCGGGATGCCGCTGCGACGCTCGATCACGACCCTGGACCGGGCCGCGCTGCGCGGCCGGGCCCGGGCGCACTTCGGGCTGCCCCCCGGCGGGCCGGTGCTGCTGGTGTTCGGCGGCTCGCAGGGTGCCCGCACGCTCAACACCGCCGTCGCCGAGGCGCTTCCCGCGCTGGTGCACGCCGGTGTCGCGGTGCTGCACGCGCACGGCCGAGGCGGCACCCCCGCGCCGCCGATGCCGGGCTACCGGCCATTGCCCTACATCGACCGGATGGACCTGGCCTACGCCGCCGCCGACGTCGTCCTCGGGCGCAGCGGGATGACCACGGTGGCCGAGCTGACCGCCGTCGGGCTGCCCGCGGTGTACGTGCCGCTGCCGCACGGCAACGGTGAGCAGGCGCTCAACGTCGCCCCGGTCGTGCGCAACGGAGGCGGGCGTCTGGTGCCCGACGAGGAGCTCACCGGAGACCGGGCGCTGTCCGAGCTGATGCCGCTGCTCACCGACCCGGCCCGGGCACTGGACATGGGCCGCCGCGCCCGCGCTGCCGGGCACGGCGATGCCGACGAGCGGATGGCCCGGATCGTGCTGGACGTGATCCGCCGATGAGCGCCCCTGATCCGTCGACCCCGTCCGTCCCCGGCCTGGGGAACCACGTGCACCTGATCGGCATCGGTGGCGCCGGGATGAGCGGCATCGCCCGGATCCTGCTGGCCCGCGGCGTCGCCGTCTCCGGGTCCGACGCCCGTGACTCGCGCCCGGTCCTCGCGCTGCGCAAGCTCGGCGCGAGGATCGCGGTCGGGCACGACGCGGCACACCTGGATCTGATCGGCGATGACCAGCTCGGTGGGGACCAGCTCGGCGGGGGCCCGACCGTCGTGATCTCCACCGCCATTCGCGAGACCAACCCGGAGCTGGCCGCCGCCCGCGAGCGCGGGCTCACGGTCGTGCACCGGGCCACCGCCCTGGCAGCCCTGACCGAGGGCCGCCGGCTGGTCGCGATCGCCGGGACGCACGGCAAGACGTCCACCACGTCGATGCTCACGGTCGCGCTGCAGCACTGCGGGGCGGACCCGTCGTTCGCGATCGGCGGCGACCTCACGACGTCCGGCGCCGGGGCGCACCACGGCGGGGGCGACGTGTTCGTCGTCGAGGCCGACGAGAGCGACGGGTCGTTCACCGCGTTCGCGCCGTCGGTCGCGGTGGTCACCAACATCGAGCCCGACCACCTGGACCACCACGGCGACGAGCAGGCCTACCGGGCCGTGTTCGACCGCTTCCTTCAGCGGCTCACCCCCGGCGGGGTGCTGATCACCTGCGCCGACGACCCGGGCGCGGACCGTCTGGCCCGCGCGGCCGAGCGGGCCGGGGTCACGGTGCACCGTTACGGGCGCAGCGTGGCCGGCGGCGCCGACGCGCGGCTGCTGGAGTTCGTCCCGTCCGGGTTCGGTAGCCGGGTCCTGTTCCGCCATCACGGCGAGGAGTACGAGCTGCGCATGGGTGTGCCGGGCGAGCACATGGCGCTGAACGCGCTGGGTGCCTACCTCGCCGGCGTCGAGCTGGACGTGTCGCCCGGGTGCCTGACCGAGGGACTGAGCGGGTTCGACGGCGTGCAGCGCCGATTCGAGTTCAAGGGCCGGGCCGGCGGTGTCGCCGTCTACGACGACTACGCCCACCACCCGACCGAGGTGGCCGCGACCCTGCGCGCTGCGCGCGAGGCA
>JAKDNL010000879.1 GCA_030451825.1 Pseudonocardia sp.
TCGCCGCGTCCGTCGCGGCGGTCGTTCAGCGCGGAGTACAAGCTGGCGATCGTCGCGGAGTATGAGAATGCGCCGAACGGTGAGAAGGGCGCGGTTCTGCGTCGGGAGGGCCTGTACTCAATGCCGTGTAGCTTAAGTGGATCAAGGTCGTTGACCTGGTAGTTCTTGATCGGTGCGGCGTGGCGTGATCGTCTTCGGGCTGGTGGCTGGCACGGTCGCCGGTCATGGGCGAGGGTGTGGTGGTGCGGCCGGATCAGGTGTCGTTGGGGGTCCTGGTCAACGCCGTGCCCCGTGACGCCGTCGATGATGCGGTGATGGCGTGCGGGGTCCGGGAGAAGCGCTCGGACGGCAAGCTGCCCGCACACGTGATCACGTACCTGACGTTGGCGTTGTCGCTGTTCCCCGATGACGACTACACCGAGGTCGCGACCAGGGTCACCGGGTCTCTGGACCGGTGGAACTGCTGGGATGCCGGTTGGTCGGTGCCGACCGCCTCGGCGATCACGCAGGCCCGTAAACGGTTGGGCCGCAACGTGTTCGCGGAGCTGTTCGAACGCACCTGCGGACCGGTCGCCGGTACGCCCGGCCCGACGGCGTCCAACGTGGCGTTGGGTACCGCGCGCGGGTCGTTCCTGCGCCGGTGGCGGCTGTTGGCCATCGACGGGTTCGAGATCGACGTGCCCGACAGCGAGGCCAACGCCGCGGAGTTCGGCTACGCCGGTTCCGGGGACAACCGCTCGGCGTTCCCCAAGGCCAGGGTGGTCGCGTTGGCCGAGTGCGGCACCCACGCGTTCGTGGCCGCCGAGATCGACGCCTACTCCGTCGGGGAGCGCACGCTGGCCCAGCGGTTGTATCCGCGGCTGCGCGCCGATGAGCTGCTCACCGCGGATCGGGGCTTCTACTCCTGGGCGGCGTGGGACACCGCCGCGGCGACCGGGGCGGCGCTGTTGTGGCGGGCCCCGACCCAACTCGCCCTGCCCGTGATCAAGGTGCTGCCCGACGGGACCTACCTCACCGCCCTGATCAGTCCCGCTGTCCGTGGCCGGCGCCGCGAGCGGCTGCTCGCCGCCGCCCGCGACGGCGCGGACCTGTCCGACATCAACGCCGTCGGCGATGCGTTCGACCAGCGCGGCCTGCCCGTCGTCCACCTGGCCCGGGTCGTCGAGTACGACGTCCCCGACCGGGTCGGCAACGGCACCGGTGAACTGATCGCCGTGCTGTCCACGATCACCGAGTCGACCGGGCCCGACGGAGCCCGAGCCGACGAGCTGGCCGTGGCCTACCAGCAGCGCTGGGAGGAGGAGACCTCCAACGACCAGCTCAAGACCCACCTGCGCGGCCCCGGCCGGGTGCTGCGCTCGCGGCTGCCCGACCTGGTCCATCAAGAGATCTGGGCCTACCTGATCGTGCACCACGCGATCAGCGAGCTCACCGCCCGAGCCTCCGCCGCAGCCGACCTCGACCCGGACTCGCTGTCGTTCGCCAAGGCCCTGCGCATGATCCGCCGTACCGCCACCGGGACGGCGGACATTCCCCCCTCAGGACTGGAACGACCGTCTCCCCGCCCACCTGGACGAGCTCGCCGAGCTGCTCATCCCGCCGCGGCGCGAACGCACCTGCCCCCGCGCGGTCAAACGAGCCCGACACAACGGCTACCGGGTCAAGAAGCCCGGCGAGCCGGCCAGCACCCGACACCGAGCACCGGCCACGATCAACATCCATAGGCTGAAACCCAGGTCAGCAGCATGATCGACTTAGGCTACGTGGCATTGGGCCTGTACTCGTCACATGTGATCGAGTGGACCCGTGCCCGGGACGCGGGCGCGTTGCAAGGGGTGGCCGATGCTCGGCGATCGACGAAACGACCGAAGCGGTCGGCGGAGACAGCCGAGTTGGAACGGCTTCGGGCCAGGAACGCGAAACTCGAATCCGATTTGACGAAGACGCGGACGGCGTTGGACATCATGGGAAAAGCACACGCGCTCTTGGAGCAGCTGTCCG
>JAKDNL010000264.1 GCA_030451825.1 Pseudonocardia sp.
CTGTTCCCCGGCGGCCCGGGGAAGACCTGGTCGGCGGAGGACTTCGATTCGCTGGTCTCCGACCTGGAGAACAGGGTGTTCGGCGAGCTGGGCGACGACACGTGGGTCTACCCGGGCCACGGGGACGACACGACCCTGGGCACCGAGCGTCCGTCGCTGCCGGAATGGCGTTCGCGCGGCTGGTGATCCGTCCTGCCCGCGGGCGGCCCGGGCCGCCAACACACTGTCGGCGGCCCTGACGCCTGGCGGAAGCAGGCGCCAGGGCCAACGACCCCGGATTGATCCACACTTGCGGAGTGCGAACGACGAGGCCTGGCAAGACCTGGTCCGAGCAGGACTTCCACCACTCGCCGGTCACGCGGCCGACGCAGCTCCGACCTGTGCCGGTTCGGGCCGTCGCCACATCTGGAAGGCCAGCGGCCAGAGCGCGACGATCCCGGCCAGAGCCTGCACGTAGAACTGCACCGCCCCGAGCGGGACGAACCGCGCTGCGGCCCACACGACGAGCGCGGTGACGACGAGGCGGGTGAGCGGGCGGCTCAGGACCCGGACGGCCGCGATGCCTCTCGCGAACCCGAGGACCCCGATCGCGAACAGCAGCGCGCTCGTGGCCAGGATCGAGACGAACCACGGCTGCAGCGCGGCCTGCGTCGCCTCGGCATCGCCTCCGGCGAGGGCGGCTGCCATCGGGGCGAACTCGAGGGCCGGAAGCAGCCCGTAGAAGGCGCTGCCGACGATCACGAACGGCAGCGCCCACGCGCTGGACCGCTCCTCACCGGCGTCGCGCAGGTATCCCCGGATCGCCAGGAACGCCAGGGCGACCAGGGTGGACCCCACCGCAGTGAGCAGGTGCACGATCCCCCACGACGTGGTGCCCGCCTCGACCGCAGCGCCGACGGCCTGGGCGTCGGGCAATCGGGCGATGAAGGGGTGGGCGACGATCGCGGTGAGCATCACCGCGGGCGCGAGTGCCACGCCGACGGCTCCGTAACGTGCCCGTGTCGTCGATGTCGATCTCGATTTCGGGGTCATGATCGGGTCTCCGCGTCCGGTGACGGCGCCCATCACACGGTCCCGATTCCGATGTTGACCCCGGCCCGGAGCACGGCCCCCGGGGCACCTGCGGATCGCTCGCGAAGCATCCCTTCGAGGACTCGTGTCACCTCCGCACGCTGCGCGTCGCTGAGCCCGGCGACCAGCTTCGCACCGATGGGGTTGCTGGCGGTGGACATGTTCCAGAGATGCTGGACGGAGTCGAACGCCGTCTCCCAGGTGATCGTGTCGATCCGAACCTCGCGCAGGCCCGCGTCGGCAAGCCGCCCGCGCAGCACATCGGGGTCCGCCGCCTGGAAGGGCAGCGAGGTCGGCAACGGCGGGGCGTCGGGTACGACGGCCCGGACCGCGCTGGTGACGAACACGATGAACTCGACCGTCTCGACCGGTCCGAACGCGGCGATCACCACCCGTCCCCCGGGCCTGGTGACCCGGACGAGCTCGGTGAGGGCCCGTGCCATGTCGGGGAACAACGAGACCCCGTTCACCGAGACGGCCACGTCGAAGGTGTCGTCCGCCAGATCGAGGGCGTGCCCGTCCATGGTCCGGCCTCGCACGCTGGACAGTCCCTCCGCGCGCGCTCGCGCGTTCAGCCGTTCGATCATCGCCGGGGCGAGGTCGGTCGCGACGACCTCCGCGCCGCCCCTGGCCGCCGGGATGCTCAGCGCGCCGCTGCCGGCGGCCACATCGAGCAGCCGCGTGCCGGGCCGCAGCCCGAGCCGGCGCACCACCTCCTTGCCCAGCACCGTCGTCTCCGGAGTGACGAACTCGTCGAACCCGCGTGCGATGCCGTTCCACGCTCCACGGATCTGCTCGATGCTCGGTACCTGCGCTGCGGTCATGGTGAACTCCCTCGCTCGATGGCCGAGGTGCCTCGGCCTTCTGTCCGAGACAAGGGTCCGACCGGATGGACGGGCACCACTTCGGGCGAACTGTCCATACCCGGCACACCGCCGCGAATGGGCAATTCTGTGTAGACCGTCGATGCGCGGAGCTCCGACGGTCCCCTACACCAGCTCGTGCCGGAAGGCGTAGGCCGTGGCGGCGGCGCGCGAGGCGACCCCGAGCCTGGTGAAGATGTTGCTGACGTGGCGGGCCACCGTCTTCTCGCTGATGATCAGCCGGTCGGCGATCTCCCGGTTGGTCGCCCCGGTCGCGACGAGGCGGAGGACCTCCACCTCGCGGGGGGTCAACCCGCCGGGCACGGGCCGTGTCGTCACGCCGGACAGCTCGGCGACCCTGCCCAGCGCCGGAGCGGCTCCCAGCTGCTCGAACACGCGACGCGCTGCGTCGAGCTCCATGGTCGCCGTGTCGTGGTCGGCGAGCTCCGTGCAGGCCTGGGCCATCAGCAGGCGTACCCGTGCCGCCTCGTACGGTGCGCCGAGTGCCTGCCAGGTCGTCCACGCGCGGCGCAACACGGCACATGCCGCGTGGGCGTCGCCGTCGGCGAGCAGGGCGGCGCCGCGCGCGGAGGCGGCGAGCGCCCGCAGGTAGGGAGCGTCGAGGTCGTTGCCGAGGTCGTCCAGTTCCTCGATCGCCGGCCTCGCCGAGGCGGTATCACCGCCCGCCAGCACGATCTCGACGAATGCGGCCAGCACCCGTGAGCGCTTCGCGCGGTCGCCCTCGGTCTCCGTGACGACCCGCCGGATGGCCGCATCGGCGTCCTGGAGTCGGCCCTGTGCCAGGCGCAGCAGGGCGAGGCCTGGTTGTACGGAATGGCCGGACTCGCCCGCGGTGCGGTAGGCCTGCTCGGCCCGCGAGAACTCGCCCCGCAGCCGCAGCAGCTCCCCCAGCTGGTAGTGCGCCATCCCGAGCACCGGGTCTCCCGGCGGCTCGGCGAGGTGCCCGCAGCCCTGCCGCACCTCGGCCAGGGCGTCCGCCCACTCGCCCCGCAGCTGCATGAGCTCCGAGCGATGGACCAGGCACTGGCCCCGGTAGGGCTTGAGGTCCTGCTGGTCGGCGCACCAGCGGCTCAGCACCACCGTCCACTCCTCGGCCCGGGCCCAGTCGAAGACGTCACGGCACGTGATGATCAGAGCGCAGTAGACGATCCCGACGACGACGGGCGAGACGTCACCGGTGGTCACCGCAACCATCGCCTCGTCGAGCATCGCCACACCGCTGCGTACCTCGCCCATCGCGACCAGCGCCTGGCCGCGACCCAGCCGGCTCAGCGCGACCAGATCCGGATCGCCGAAACGATCGGCGATGCGCGCGGCCTCACCGACCAGCTCGTGTGCCCGCCCCGGGTCACCGGACCCCAGGGCGTGCAACGCCACGGGGATCAGCAGGTAGCCGCGTTCGACGGTGTCCAGCCCGTGCTCTGTCAGCAGGCGCTCGGCCCGGCCCAGCCAGCCACCACCCTCGGCGTGCCTACCGCGCAGGATCCGAAACAGGCCGACCCAGAATGCGGACCGTACCGCCGGACCGACCTCATCCTGGCCGAGAAACATGTGGTGGGCCCGCTCGAGGGTGGTGACGGCGGCCTCGTCGCGGCCGATCAGGTACGCGGCCGTCCCGAGCCGCTCGAGGTCGACCGCCTCGAGCGGTGTGTGCCCCTCGGCCGCCGACAGAGCCTCGTAGGCGTCACGCCAGGCGCGACGAGCGTACGACTCACGGCCGCGCGTGACTGCATCGACAGCGTGCATCGGACCTCCAGCGTGCATCGGGCCTTCCCCGGAGAGGATGGGCTACCAGCCGGACATCCTCCCGAATCTCCGTTATCTCCGGTATCCCGGCTCGACGGTCCGCACGGACGCCCATGACACGGCGGCCGCCCTTGAGCCCGATCGGTGTCCGTGGCGATGGCTGCCGCGGACCGACACCCACCACCGTCGAACCGGCACCGTTCAGAGACGCATCGCCGTCCGGACCAGGCTGGCGACGGCTCCTGAGCGGCTGTGCGGCGGCCACGCGATGACCGTCGTGACCGCGGGTGCGTCCTGCACCGGCACGGTGGTGAGGTCGTCACGAAGCTGCGCCCGGACCGATTCCGGCAGGACCACACAGGCGCGCCCGAGGGCGACGAGCTGCAACAGCTGCGTGTGGTTGGGCTGGGTGCCCTGGGCTGGAAGGTCGGTGTCGGCGCCCGGGACGACCGGCGCCGGCAGGAGGCCGTGGAGAAGCTCCGCGCGGCCGGTGCCGACGCGTTCGGCGTGCCGCTCGACGTCACCGACGACGCGAGCGTGACGGCAGCCGCCGACCTGATCGAGAAGCAGGCCGGGCGCCTCGACGTGCTCGTCAACAACGCCGGGATCACCGGCGGTTCGCCGCAGGCACCCACGACGGTGGACCCCGAGACGATCCGGGCGACCGTGGAGACCAATGTGATCGGCGTCGTCCGCGTCACCAACGCGATGCTGCCGTTGCTGCGTCGATCGGCGTCACCGCGGATCGTGAACATGTCCAGCAGCGTCGGCTCACTCACCCTGCAGAGCACTCCCGGCGCCGGGACGGGACCGATCGCCGCCGCCTACGCACCGTCGAAATCGTTCCTCAACGCCGTCACCGTCCAGTACGCGAAGGAGTTGCAGGACACGAACGTCCTGATCAACGCCGCCTGCCCCGGCTTCGTCGCGACCGACCTCAACGGCTTCCGCGGCGTCCGCACCCCGGAACAGGGCGCGGCGACCGCGATCCGACTCGCGACCCTGCCCGACGACGGGACGACCGGCGGCTTCTTCGACGACGCGGGGGTGGTGCCGTGGTGACACGGCCTCCGGACCTCACCCCTCGGTCCACGCCCCGGAGCATGACCGCCCGCGGGAGTTCTCCCTGCCGGACGGTCGACATGTGTCGCCGCCCGCGGGACGGCTACCGAGTCGACGACGGCCGACGACGGCCAGGTCCGGTCACCGCGGGCGCCCGTCGGCCGGACCTCCGCCGCCCCGCCCCGCGACCGGGCCCAACTCCGCCATCAGGACCGACGCGAACGTGTCGCGGTCGGCGACCACCGGTCCGTCCGCCGCCGTTCCCCGGGCGATCCTGGGCCGCCTGCTCGCCCGGCCGTCACCTCGGCATCGCAGCGCGGTCTCACCGGTTCGCCTCGGGGCGCGGCCGGTCGGTCGAGCTAAGCTAATCCGGTCGGTACACATCGGCGCGATGAGCGGCATGGAGAACCCGGACGACCCGCTTCTCCTCATCGATCTCGTAGATCAGACGATAGGGCCCACGGCGGGCGCTCCACCGTCCCGCCTGCTCACCGACGAGCGGCTTTCCGACGCGACGGGGGCTCTCCCGAAGCGGCCCGAGCGCGAACTCCACGATTGCCGCGGCCGCCTTCGGGGCGAGCCTGGCAAGTGCTCGTTCGGCGCTCGCTGCCATTCGGAGTTCGTAGAGGTCATGAGCCTCGGTCATCACCCGTCCAGGTAGCGGCGTGCCAGCTCGCCGTCCCCGACCCACTCCCCTGAGTCGATCTCTGATGCGGCGGCGTCCAGCTCGTCCCGGAGCCCGGGGGCGCTGAGCACCGCAAGCGTCTCCTCGATCGCGGCAAGGTCGTCCACCGAGAGGATGACGGCCTCGGGCCGGCCGTTCCGCGTCACGACCACCCGCTCGTGGGTGCGAGTGACGTCATCCAGTACGGCGGACAGCCTCGCCTTCACGTCAGCGAGTGGAATCGTCGTCATGACCGAATTCTAGTCACGTCTACGCCGTCCGTCGATCTGCGTGTTCACCGCCTTCGCGCCCTGCCCTTCCCCTCCGGCCCCCGGGATGACCTGGTCGGCGGAGAACTTCGAGCCCTGGTCCCGACCTGGAGAACCGGGTGGTCGGCAAGCCGGGGAGGACACCTGGGTTACCCGCACCGTGTCCGTCCCGCACGCGCCGATCGCCCGTTACGGCTACACGACCTGGCAAATTGCCTAGAATTCTCGATTAGCGCCATGCCGAGTGGGAGCGGATCACCGACATGAATATTGACACCACGGACCTCATCAGCATCACGGACATTGGACGCGTCGGCGTCTCCAGCATCATCGACGGTAACTGGTCAGGTGCGCGAGGATCGGCAGGTCAGGCTGCTTCGGGCATCCAAGTGTGCCCCTGGGCGAGGGTGAGTAGGGCGTCGAAGAAGTTGAGGCCGTGTTTGGCGGCGGTGGCCGAGCGACCAGCCCGGCGAGGCCCTGAGCGTGTTGTGGACCGACGCAGCGAGCTGGCTGGCCGCCCAGGGACGCACCGGCCACGTGGCTGCGGCCCGGATCACCAGCGAGGCTCTGGCCGAGGAGGAGGCCCTGCGGCCCGATGCGCCGGAACTGCTGTCCACCCCGGACGTCGCCGAGTTGCTCGGGGTGTCCCGGCAGCGGGTGCACCAGCTTCACACCGGGCACCGGGATTTCCCGGCGCCGTACGCCCGGCTCGGGGCGGGTCCGATCTGGGCCCGGCAGGCGGTCGAGGCGTTCGACCGGAGCTGGACCAGGAAGCCGGGACGGCCTGCGCGCGCCGCCGGTTGAGCGTTCGCTACGTCAACCCCGCTGTCGGCAGTCCGGCGGCAGTGGCGCCCCGGTCACGCGGCATTCACATCTCGGCGTAGGTGTTGGGTGCGTCGATCGGGGCCCACAGCCCGGTCGACCGGGCCGCCTCGCTCGGCTCGTGCGGCCAGCCCGGGTCGGCGTACTCGGTGCTGCTCTCACTCATACGCCCAGCGTCCCCGCCCGGCCGCGACGGTGGGTGGAGGCGGGACGACCGTTCTGTGACGTTCAGGTGACTCCGTCCGACCGGCACCCGGGCGGGCGGATCACCCGGTCCAGCGGGGGTTCCGCCCGGACAGGGCGACCACCAGGTCCAGGGTCGGGGCATCGGGCGGAACCGGGACGGCGGGGGCGAAGACACCCATCCCCCGTCCCTGCTGGGCCATCGCGCCGACCGCGGCGAGTGCGCCGTCGAGCACCTCGTGCGGCCAGTGCGGGTCCACTCCGGCGCTGCGGGCCAGGTCCCAGCCGTGCAGGACGAGTTCGCCGAGGACCATCCCGCCGATCATCGCTGCGGGGAGCTCCGCCGGCCCGCCCATCGACACCGTCCCGGACCAGGCGTCCGGGTCGCTCCACACGGTGACCAGATCCGCGCGCGAGCTCGCGAGCGCACCCGGCCAGCCGTGATCGACCTCGAGACCGCCGGACTCGTCGGGCGCGGGTGGGACCGGCGCCTCGCGGCGACCGGTCGCGGCCAGGATCGGGGTCCAGTAGAGGAGATGGCGGACCAGCGCCCGGACGTCCCACTCCCGGCACGGGGTCGGGACGTCGAGCGGACGGTCCGCGACGGCGCAGACGACGGCGGGGTGCGGAGCAGCGGCGGCAGCGATCAGCTGGGCGGTGACCGGTGCGGCAGAGGTCATGCGGCGACGGTACGGCGGGCACCCGCCGGGCGTCATGGACGAACGCGGTGAGCGGCGAACGACCCGACGGCACCGGTACCTTTCCGGGCGTGACCGGTACCCCGTCGACATCGATCGTCGAGATCTTCACCGACGGTGCGTGCGTGCCGAATCCCGGCCCCGGCGGGTGGGGCGCGGTGCTGCGCTACGGCGCGCACGAGCGGGAGCTGCACGGCGGCGAGGCCGGCGTGACCACGAACAACCGGATGGAACTGACCGCGACCATCCGGGCGCTGGGGTGCCTGACCCGCCGCTCGACGGTGCACCTGCACACCGACAGCACCTACGTCCGCAACGGGATCACCCAGTGGATGCCGCGCTGGAAGTCGCGCGGCTGGCGGACCAGCACGAACGAGCCGGTGAAGAACGCCGACCTGTGGCGCGAGCTCGACGCCGCGGTGGCCGGGCACGACGTGGAGTGGTTCTGGGTCAAGGGACACGCCGGGCATCCGGAGAACGAGCGCGCCGACCGTCTGGCTGCGCGCGGGGTGCAGGAAGCGATCGGCGCGCCCGTCACCGGTTGACCACTGATCCACCGATCGTCCTGTCGGCGGTGCCGCCGGTCGACGTCGTCCGACGGTGAACACGCCGGGTCACGACCGGGCGGTACCGCTCGCCCGGACGGGTATACCGGTGGTCCCGACTGGGCCGAACGGCCGCTGTCCCGGCCCGAATCGATCACTAGCGTGCCCGCCTGATGAGTTCTCTGGGACCGGACGACCGGGACACGCAGCCAGGGCAGTCGCCACCGAACCTCGGTGACCCGGCAGGGAGTTCGGCGCCGCCCGATCGGCCTGCGGTCCCCGGCCCTCGGAGGTCCGAGGAGCAGGCGGTGCGGGTCGGGGCTGCGGCGGAGCGTTCCGCCGCCGGTCGCCCGTCACCGGTCCGCCGTGTGACCAACGGGGCCGTGGCGCCGCCCGCCCCGGCCCCGCGAACCCCCCCGCTGCCCAGGCCTCCGGTCCCGCCCGACGACGGACCCACCGGCCCGGCCGCCGCCGGTCCGGCGCAGCAGCACACGGTTCCGTACCGCCCGCTCGACCAGGGAGCCCCCGCCCCCGGGTTCGGGACCGGCTGGGAGTCGCTGCCGTCGCGGATCGACACCGGCCCCGGGCCGGGCCCCGACCGCCGCCGGACCGCAGCCGTGGCGGCCGCGGTCGTGCTGGTCCTGCTCGCCGGCGCGGCCGTCGTCGCGGGGGTCCTCCCGGGTGCCGGATCCGCGCAGGACCCCCCGACCTCGGCGGAGTCTCCGGACGGTGCGGCTGCGGGGGGCTCGCCGGGCGGCGCGGACCTCGCCGCCGGGGCCACCGTGGTGGACGGGGCGGCGTTCGGGACCTACCCGCTCCGGTTCCGCTCCCCCACCGGCAACATCGGCTGTGTGCTGGGCGCGGACGGGGCCCGCTGCGACGTCACCGAGCGCGAGTGGCAGCTCCCGCCGGCCCCCGCCGACTGCACGCTGGACTGGGGCGCCGGCCTGTCGCTGGCCGGGACCGCGCCGGCGGGTCCGACCTGCGGCCGCGGCACGGTGGCC
>JAKDNL010000265.1 GCA_030451825.1 Pseudonocardia sp.
TCGGCGGCAACGTCGCCACCAACGCCGGCGGGCTGTGCTGCGTGAAGTACGGCGTGACCCGTGACTACGTGCTCGCGCTCGAGGTCGTCACCGCCTCGGGCGAGGTGCTCCGGGTGGGGCGGCGCACCGCGAAGGGCGTCGCCGGCTACGACCTCACGGGCCTGCTCGTCGGGTCCGAGGGCACGCTCGGGATCATCACCGAGATCACCGTGAAGCTGCGACCGGCCCGTCCCACGCCGCCGCGCACGGTGGTCGGGTTCTTCGACTCGCTCGCCGACTGCGGGGCCGCGGTCGCCGCCGTCACCGAGGCCGGGCTGCAGCCCGCCGCGTTCGAGCTGGTCGACCGGGTCTGCCTGCAGGCGGTCAACGCCTGGAAGCACGCCGGCCTGCCGGAGGACGCGGCCGCGCTGCTGCTCGCCCAGACCGACCTGCCCGAGCCCGCCGCCCAGATCGAGGCCGACGCGATCCTGGACGCGTTCCGCGCGCACGGCGCCACCGAGGCGATGGCCTCCACCGACCCGGTCGAGGCCGAGGCCCTCTTCGACGCCCGCCGGATGGCCTACCCGGCGATCGAGCAGGCCGGCGACGCGGTGCTCACCGAGGACGTCTGCCTGCCGCGTCAGCGCCTGGCCGAGATGCTGGGGCAGGTCGAGGAGATCGCGGCCCGGCACGACACTCGGATCGCCAACATCGCGCACGCCGGCGACGGCAACCTGCACCCGTTGATCATCGTCCCGCACGGCGACGACGCGGCCCGCCGCCGCGCGCAGGCCGCGTTCGACGAGATCGTCACCCTGGCCGTCGACCTCGGTGGCACGGTCACCGGCGAGCACGGCGTCGGCCTGCTCAAGCGCGACGGCATGGCCCGCGAGCTGGGCCCCGGCGTCCTGGCGATGCAGCGCGCGATCAAGCAGGCCCTGGACCCGGACGGCATCCTCAACCCCGGCAAGGCCCTGGCCTGACTGTCCCGGCCTCCGTCGGCCGCTCGCGCCCGGTGACCCGCGCCGGAACGACCTCGTGCGCGGATATCGTCGCCAGGGCGGCGATAACCGCGCACGGGGGGTGCCTGGTCCGTGTGACTGCCCGGTTTCGCCCGGATGGCCCCGGTTGGCGGGGTTGATCATCGGGGACCCTGGGAGGATGAGCGACAGCGCGCACGCAGGAGATTCCACCGGCCGCACCCCCGAGGTCGGGGACCCCGAGACCATGACCTACCGCGGGCCGGCACACACCGGTGCGCCGCGTCTGTCCGACGTCGACGGTGTCGAGACCGTCGAGGTCGCCGAGGACCATGACGTGATCGAGCGGGAGCGCTACGACACCGCCGATCTGCGTCTGGCCGCGGCGGGGATCACGCTGGCTGTGCACCGCCTGGCGGACTCGGCGCACTGGCAGCTCACGCTGCCCGACGGCGGCCCGGAGGAGCAGCTGCGGATGCCGCTGGCCACCCCGGACGTCGAGGGGGTCGACCCGGACGCGGTCCCGGAACAGATCGACGTCCTGCTCCGCGGTGTCCGCCGGGACGAGCCGGTCACACCGGTCGGGCGGATCCGCGTCGTGCGCACCACCTCCCGGCTGCGCGACCTGTCCGGGCAGGAGATCGTGACGATGACCCGGGACGAGGTCCAGGTGTCCACGCTGGGCGCCTCCACGAGCGTCGAGAACTGGTCCGAGGCCGAGGTGACCCGGGGCAACGGCACCGGTGCCGAGCTGCTCGAGCAGCTCGACACCCGGCTGCGCGATACCGGGCTGACCAGCGCCCCGCACGGCGCCGACGAGGTGCTGGCGCGGATGCTGGCCGAGCTCGCGCCGGCCACTCCGCAGCGCTGGAGCGGCAAGAAGGGCACCGCGGGCACCGTGTTGCTCACCTACATCGGGGCCCAGGTCGACCGGCTCGGTGCCCGCGAGCTGAACCTGCGCGAGGACGAGCCGGACGCGGTGCACCAGATGCGGGTCGCGTCCCGCCGGATCCGCAGCGCCCTGCGCACCTACTCCCGCCTGCTCGAGGGCCCTCGGGTCGAGCACGTCATCGCCGAGCTGCAGTGGTTCGGACGCTCGCTCGCCGGTGACCGCGACGCCGAGGTGATCAAGTCCCGGATCGAGTCCGCCCTCGACGAGCTCCCGCCGGAGCTGGTCCTCGGACCGGTCCGCGCGCAGGTCACCCGGCACTTCGCCCGCCGGCAGGCGGAGTCCCGCGCCGCCGTGCTGGGCACCGTCGACGGCCCGCGCTACGCGGCGCTGCAGGGCGCCCTGGCGCGGCTGCTGGTCGACCCGCCGCTCTCGCCGCTCGCCCGCAAGTCCGCCGGGAAGGTGATGCCGGCGATGGTCGCGGGCACCGCGGCGAAGCTGGGCAAGCGGATGGACGCGGCGGTCCGGGGTGTGGAGGGGACCGACGCCGCCGCCCGCGACCGGGCGCTGCACGGCGCCCGCCGCACCGGCAAGCAGCTACGCTACGCGACCGAGGTCGTGCGCCCGGTCGTCGGCAAGGACGCGAAGCGGTTCTCCCAGGGCCTGGAGGAGCTGCAGGACGAGCTCGGCGCGCACCAGGACGCCGTCGTCGCCCGCGAGACGCTGCGCGAGCTCGGGGCGCAGGCCGGCGCGGAGAACCAGAACGGTTTCACGTTCGGCCTGCTCTACGGCCGGGACGTGGCGCGGGCGCACGAGATCGAGTCGACCGTGGCGCAGGTCTGGGCCCGGGTCTGGAACAAAAAGCAGCGCCGCTGGATGTCCTGATGGCAATATCGTCACGGTGACTGAACCCGGGGGACGGCAGGAGGCGGAGCCGACGGGGTGGGGACAACACCGTGACGCGGTCGCCGATCTCCGGCGGATCGCGTTCCTGCTGGAACGCGCCCACGAGTCGACCTACCGGGTACGGGCGTTCCGCACCGCGGCGGCCGCCCTGCGCGGCAAGGACACCGAGGAGCTCACCCGGCTGCGCGGGGCCGGTGAGCTCGTCGGCCTGCGCGGGGTCGGCGACGTCACCGCGCGCTGCGTCGCCGAGTCCCTCGACGGCGAGGAGCCGGTCTACCTGCGCCGCCTGGAGGCCACCGAGGGCATCCCGCTCGACGCCGCGGCCCAGGAGCTCCGCGCCGCGCTGCTCGGCGACCTGCATTCGCACACCGACGCCTCCGATGGCGGGTCGCCGCTGCGCGAGATGGTCGAGACCGCGATCGCGCTCGGGCACTCCTACCTCGTCATCACCGACCACTCGCCGCGGCTGACCGTCGCGAACGGGCTGTCCGCGGACCGGCTGCGTGCCCAGATCGAGCAGGTCGGCGCACTCAACACCCGGCTGGGTGAGCACGGGGCGGCGTTCCGGGTGCTGACCGGGATCGAGGTGGACATCCTCGACGACGGCGCGCTGGATCAGGACCCGGACCTGCTCGAGGCGCTCGACGTCGTCGTGGCCAGCGTGCACTCCAAGCTCCGGATGCCCCGCGAGGAGATGACCGAGCGGATGCTGACCGCCGTCGCGAACCGCCGTGTCGACGTGCTCGGGCACTGCACCGGGCGGATGGTCACCGGCAAGCGCACGCGACCGGAGTCCGACTTCGACGCGCCGCGGGTGTTCGACGCCTGCGCCGAGTACGGCGTCGCCGTCGAGATCAACTCCCGGCCGGAGCGGCTGGACCCGCCGAAGCGTCTGCTGCGCCTGGCCGTGGAGGCCGGCTGCGACTTCTCGATCGACACCGACGCGCACGCGCCCGGGCAGCTGGACTGGCTCGGCAACGGGTGCGCGCGCGCCGTCGCCTGCGGCGTGCCGACCGAGCGGGTGCGCAACACCTGGGACGCGGCCGCGTTGTCGGCCCGCCGCGGCTGAGCCCGACCTCAGCGCCGATGTTCGTTCCGCAAGCTTCTCTCAGCGCATCTCGAAGTCCGCGAAGTCGAACCCCGGTGACACCACGCACGTGACGAGCGCCGGCTCGTCGCCGCGGCACGTCGCGCGCTGCCAGATGCCCGCCGGAACCTCGATCTGCGGGCTGGCCCCGCCATCCTCCGGGGGCGGGCCCAGGGCTCCGGGCGGGCCCAGCAGCCGCGTGCGTGGCGCGTCCGGGGCCTCGCCGTCGCCGCCGAACGCGAGCGCGATCGGGGACCCGGTGTGCCAGCACCACAGCTCCGCCGAGCGGACCCGGTGCCAGCGCGACGACCCGTCGAGCAGATAGAGGATCGCGGTCGCGGTCGATCGCGGACCGTGTGCGGTGGGAACCGTGACCGGTGAGGTCCAGGTCCGGCGGTACCAGCCGCCCTCCGGGTGAGCGGCCAGGTCGAGGGCGGTGACGAGCTCCGGGACGGCCATCGGAGGAGTCTCCCCCATTGCCACGGACGGTGACCACGAGTGAGATTCCACATGCGAACCGTGCACGAACGGGGGCGCTCCGAACGGGTGGAGAAGCTAGCGTTGATCACGATCTGCGGTGAAATGAGTGCGGTCCTGAGAAACGAGTGACGGGAGTGACGAACGGTGCAAACGCACGTGATGTCCCGATCCCTGGCCGTTCTCGCTGCCGCCGCGGTGGGAGCGGCGACCGCGGTCGGTACGGCGGCCACGGCCGGCGCAGCCCCCGCGCCAGCGCCGGTCCGATCCGCGCCGGCGCCCGCAGCCCCCTCCGCCGGGAACTGCCCGAACACCGCCGCGCAGAAGCTCGGCTGGGGCGAGCCGACCCGGCGCTCCGACTTCGACGGCACGGAGGTGCCGCCGGACTGGCACCCCTACGGCCCCGAGCCGGGTCACGACAAGAAGGGCACCCGCACCCCGGAGGCGATCACCGTCGCCGACGGGGCGATGTCGATCAACGCGACGCAGGACGGCACCACCGGCGCGGTCAGCTGGCACCCCGGCCAGCAGTACGGCCGCTGGGAGTCCTGCGTGCGCTCGGACAAGGGTGAGGGTGGTCTGAACGCGCTGCTGCTGCTCTGGCCGGTGGCCGAGAACTTCCCGGTCGGTGGCGAGATCGACTGGATGGAGATCGGCGACGACTCCCGCCAGGAGACCGGGTTCTTCCTGCACTACGGGGAGAACAACGACCAGGAGTCCGCGACCGTGCAGAACGACGCCACGAAGTGGTCGGCCTACGCGCTGGAGTGGACGCCGGACAAGATCACGGTCTTCGTCAACGGCAAGGAGTGGTACTCGACCACCGAGAAGGACCACCTGCCACCCGGCCCGATGAACATGACCATGCAGATGGACTACTTCCCCGAAGCAGGGGGACCGTCGGCGATGCACATGGACTGGGCGCACCAGTGGGCCCTGCCGGAGAGCAAGCCCGCCGAGCTGACACTCGCCCCCGGAGCACCGGCCACCGGCCAGCCGCGGGACCACCCGGACCGCAAGCCCCGTGCCCAGGGTGGCACGGCCCCGCCGGAGGAGAGCTCCTCGGACGACACATCGGGAGACACCTCGGACGACTCGTCGTCGGACGACTCGTCCGGTGACGACACGACCACCGGCTGAGGCCGGTCGCCCCACCGACTCGTGGGCGGCGAGGGACGCACAGAACTGGGGCCGTCCCTCGCCGTCCACGTCCTCGTGTCCGCGACTCCGGGACCGGAGGAGTCGGAGCGCTCGGGGCCGGCGGTGCCAGGAGCTACTGCAGTCCGAGGTCGGCGAGGGTGGGCGGGTTCGCGCCGTGGCGCGAGCAGGTGATCGCCGCGGCCGAGCCCGCCTCGTCGAGCACCGCGTCCAGGGTGGCGGCATCGATCCGGTACAGGTCGTCGCGGGCGGCGGCGCCGAGCAGACCGCGCCGGTGCAGCCCGGCCAGCATCGCCGCCGAGAAGCTGTCCCCGGCCCCGACCGTGTCCACGACGTCGATCTTCTTCCCGGGACGGGTCGTGTGCAGGCCGCTCGCGGACCCGGCGACCACGCCCTCGCCGCCGAGCGTGACCGCCACGACCGCAGGACCCAGCTCCAGCCACTCGGTGATCACGTCGACCGGCTCGTGGCCGGGCATCAGCCAGTGCAGGTCCTCGTCGCTGACCTTGACCACGTCGGCCAGGCCGAGCAGCTCGTGCACCCCGCTCAGGACCTCGGCCGGGTCACCCATCAGCAGCGGCCGGCAGTTCGGGTCGTAGCTGATCGTCGCGGTGTCCACGGCCCTGCTCATCAGGCTGCGCAGCACGTCCGCGCCGGGCGGGGTGGTCAGCGCGAGCGAGCCGGAGTGCAGCGCCACGACCGGCGTCGTGCCGTCCGGCTCGAGGGCGCCGGTGAGCTCGGAGGCGGTCCACTGCCAGTCCGCGGTCCCGGAGATCCGGAAGTCGTAGCTGGCCACGCCGTCGTCGGCGATCTCCACCAGCGCCAGCGATGACTGCTCCCGCGCCCGGATCACGTGCGAGAGGTCGACGCCGTTGTCCTCGAGGTGGGCGCGCAGCTTGCGGCCCAGCAGGTCGTCGGCGATCCGGGCGAGCATCCGGGCCGGTGCCCCGAGGCGGGCCAGGCCCACCGCGACGTTGGCCGGGCTGCCGCCGGGGGCGAACTCGAAGTACGCCGGTACCGGAGCGGGCACGATGTCGACCAGGGCCTCCCCGGCGACGGCGATCACTCCGCGGGCGACGTCACCGGACGGGCCGGAGGCGGGGGTACCGGACATGGCGGTCACTCTGCCACGGCCCGTGGCCGCTCTGGTACTCATGCAGGGTGCCCCGGAAGATCCCGGTCGTCGTGCTGGCCGGGTTCCTCGGCGCCGGCAAGACGACACTGCTGAACCATCTGCTCGTCGCCGGCGGCGACGCGCGGATCGGTGTCGTCGTCAACGATTTCGGTGCGGTCGGGATCGACGCGATGCGCTTGGCCGGTCAGGCCGGGGCGATCGTCGGGCTGGGCAACGGCTGCCTGTGCTGCGAGGTCGGCGAGGACGGGGTGGGCGCGATCCTGGAGCGGCTGACGCGGCGCCGCGACGAGATCGACGTGATCGTGATCGAGGCCAGCGGTATCGCCGAGCCGGGCACGCTGGTGCAGCTGGTACTCGACGCGGCCGGTCCGCACCTGGTCTTCGGCGGGCTGGTCGAGGTGGTCGACGCGGCCGAGTTCCTGCGCAGCCGGTCGCGGCACCCGCAGCTGGACTCGCACGTCGGCCTGGCGGACCTGGTCGTGCTGAACAAGATCGACCGGGTGGACCCGGGCACGCTCTGGCGGGTGCGCCGGCTGTGCCGCGAGGTGAACCCGCGGGCCCCGATCGTCCCGGTGCGCGACGGCACCGTGGACCCCGCGCTGCTGTTCGACATCGAGGTGGTGCCGGGCCGGCAACTGATGCTCGGCGAGCAGGTCGGCGCCGATCACCCCGGCGGCGACCACGACAGCGACGCCGGCGGCAACCACGCCGCCGGCGGCGGTCACCGCGGGCACCTGCACGACGGCTACCAGAGCGTCTCGTTCGTCTGCGACGAGCCGATGGACGCCGGACGGCTGCGCGCGCTGCTCGACGCCCGCCCGGCCGGGCTGTACCGGATCAAGGGATCGGTGCGGTTCTCCGCCGCCCCGGCCCGGGAGCGCTGGGACCTGCACACCGTCGGGCGCTACGTCCGGTTCCACAAGGCGCGCTGGGACGCCGGCGAGCCCCGCCGGACCAGCCTGGTGCTGATCGGGACCGGGCTGGAGCCGGCCGCGATCGAGGCAGCGCTGCGGGCGTGCGTGGCCGACGAGGGCTCGCGCCGCGACCCGGACGCGATGCTGCCGGTGCTGCGCTACGCCGCCCGGTGATCGTCTCCGGCAGGGGCTAGGTTCGGGGCGTGATCGGAACGTCGATGCGGCTCCGGCTGACCCGCGTCGGGCTGCGCGCGCTGTTCGGGCTTCCGCGCCCGCTCAAGCGCGCGCTGGCCGGACGCGAGATCCGGCTCGAGGGCCAGCTCCTGGACCTGGACCTGCAGCTGATGAACCGGCTCGGGCAGCTGCTGAGCAGCCGCCAGGACGAGAAGCTGGGCGAGGCCGCGCTGTCCGCGCAGCGCCGTCAGGCCGACGACGCCGCGGAGCTGGCGGCCGAGGGCGCGTTCGACGACGTCGTGACCCGGGACCTGCGGATCCCCGGGGCGGACGGGGTCCTCGACGCCCGGCTCTACGTCCCGCCGGGCCTGGACCGGCCGAGCGGGCTGCTCGTCTACTTCCACGGCGGCGGGTTCGTGCTGGGCAGCATCCGCTCGAGCGACCCGCTGTGCCGGCTGCTGGCCGCCCAGGCCGGGGTGCGGCTGCTCTCGGTGGACTACCGCCTCGCCCCGGAGCATCCCTACCCGGCGGCGCTGGACGACGCGCTGGCGGCCTACCGCTACGCCGTCGACCAGGCGGAGTCGCTCGGGGCCGACCCGGACCTGATCGCGGTCGGCGGGGACAGCGCGGGCGCGAACCTGGCCCTGGTCGTCGCGCACGGGCAGGAGGCGGAGCCGCCGGAGCGGCCGGAGCGGCCGGCGTTCGTCGTCGCGCTCTACCCGGTGACCGACGCCGAGCGCGACGGCGGCTCCCGCGTCGTGTTCGGCTCCGGGTTCGGGCTGACCGCGGACTACCTGCGCGAGATGGAACGGATGTACCTGCCCCGTGGCGTGCCGCCGGAGGACACCCGCGGCGCGATCGCCCGCGCCGAGGACCTGTCCGGGATGCCGCCGGTCTACCTGTCCACGGCGGGGTTCGACCCGCTGCGCGACGAGGGCGAGGAGCTGGCCGAGCGGATGCGCGCGTCCGGCGTGCCGGTGGTGGCGCGCCGCTTCGCCGGAATGGTGCACGGCTACGCCAGCCTGACCGCGATCAGCGCCGCCGCGCACGACGCGACGTTCGACGCGGCCAGCGCCCTGCGGGCGGGACTGGCGCTCGTCGGGTCGTACCGTGCCCGGCAGCGTGCCGGCCGGGTCCGGACCTAGCCCCCGTAGCAAGCTGGCCGTGGGGGGGGTTTGGAGGGCCGGGCGCCCATAAAAACCCCCCCCCCCGGCCCCCCACAGACACGGCCCGCCCCCCGCCCGC
>JAKDNL010000880.1 GCA_030451825.1 Pseudonocardia sp.
CCCCGGGCCCGCCGCCCGGGGGGGGGGGGGCGCCCCCGGGGGGGGGCGCGCCCGGCGGCGGGCGCCCCGGGGGCGGCCCCCCCGGGGGGGCGGGGGCCCCGACCCGGTGCTCTGGGGCGACAAGGTCTGCGGCGCGCTGCTGTCCTACTACCAGCCGCTCTCGGCCCGACCCGACTACAACGGCGCCGACCTGAACGGCATCAAGACCCGTCTCTCGGAGTACCTGGGCCGGGTCTCCGGCGGGATCGGGCAGGGCCAGACCCAGCTCAAGGCGGTGGGGGCGTCACCGGTCACCGGCGGCGACCAGTTCGCCAAGGCGATCGGCGACCTGCTCACCCGCACCAGCACGACCGTCGGGCAGGCCAAGGCCGATGTGGACTCGGCCAACCCGGCCGACGTGGCCGGGTTCGAGGCCAAGCTCAAGGCCGCCCAGGACAAGCTGACCACGATCGGTGCCGCGCAGGGCCTCAACCAGCTCGGGGCGACCCCCCGGCTGGACAAGGCCGTCGCGACGGCACCGAAGTGCAAGCAGCTCAACGAGCTGGCCAAGCCCAGCTGAGGCTCGACGGCGGGTCGCGGTCGACGTCGTCGAACATCCGTTCTATCCTGCGGCCGTGCCGCAGATGTCGCTGTTCTCCGCGGAGGCCCGCCCGGCGGGGCTCGCCGACCTCGCCGGGCTGCTCTGCGGGCCGGGGCGGATCGCGCGGTTCGGCGCGGGTGACACCGCCCGGCTGGACGTCCCGCTCCCGCACGCCGGCCGTGAGCGGTCGCTGCGGGCCGTCGTGGCAGCCCGGGACGTCGCCCTGCGGCCGGACGACGACGGCTCCGTGCGCAGTGCCTACCGCCGTGACCTGGTGCCCCTGGCCCGGGCCTGGACCGGCCCGCACGGGGCCAAGTGCGTCCCCGCCGACTTCCAGCTCGACGGCGCCACCCTGCGCCTGTGGGCGCTGGCCGCGGGCTGCGCCGATCTGCGCGGTGGCTACCTGCTGCTGCTCGACCCGGAGGCCGTCGACACGCACGGCCCGCTGGTCGCCGCCACGACCCGGGCCGGCCTGCCGCCGGCACGCCTGGTCGCCGGGGAATGCGGTGCCCCCGGCCCCGCGTTGCGGATCCACGGGGCCCGTCGGGTGGCCCGGCTGGTCGAGCTCGTCGGCCCCGCGCCGTCCGGCCTGGATCCGGCCGACTGGCCCCGATACCGCGGCCGGGCGGCCGCGTGACCTGCCGGCCCCGGGCGGGAATGGGTTGCACGTCACCTGCCGGACCGATCGGGGTGGGGTGCCACCCGCCACGCGGCTGTGCGACGGTGTGAGATCGTGCGTACCGAGACCGGGCGTTCACATCCCGCGACCGCGGGTGAACGCGCCGTCCCGGCAACCGCACGTGGGCCGCGATGAGCGGCCGGAACGGCGAGCACGTCGCCACGAGAGAGCGACGCGGCCGGAGAGATGGGGTATGACCAGGTGGCAACGGGAACGACCAGTTCGGGCACGACACGCGCCAAGGCCGGCGAGGCCGGCAGGAGCCCCCGGACACCCACCCCAGCGGCCACGGCACCGAGTCGTCCACTGAAGCGACTGGTGATCGTCGAGTCCCCCACCAAGGCGAAGAAGATCGCCCCCTACCTCGGCAGCGACTACATCGTGCAGTCCTCGGTCGGTCACATCCGTGACCTGCCGCGCGGCGCCGCGGACGTGCCGGCCAAGTACAAGGGCGAGTCCTGGGCCCGCCTCGGCGTGGACGTGGACAACGCGTTCAGCCCCCTCTACATCGTCACGCCGGAGAAGCGCAGCACCGTCTCCGAGCTGCGCGAGGCCCTGAAGTCGGTCGACGAGCTCCTGCTCGCGACGGACCCCGACCGCGAGGGCGAGGCCATCGCCTGGCACCTGCTCGAGACCCTCAAGCCGAAGGTCCCGGTCCGCCGGATGGTCTTCCACGAGATCACCGAGTCGGCGATCCGGGCGGCCGCGGAGAACACCCGCGAGCTCGACCAGGACCT
>JAKDNL010000266.1 GCA_030451825.1 Pseudonocardia sp.
CTACTCCCCCCCGGCAACGGTGTAAACCCCCAACACAAACACCACGCCTGCCTGCGGGCCGGTGGGCGTAACCGGGCGGCCACGCTAGTTTCCCCGCCCACGACCTACCCCAGCAGCGGCTTCACCCGCGTCCCGAAGTCGTGCACGCCCTTCTCGAAGTCGTCGAAGGTGAACATCATTCCCTTGACGCCGTCCATGCCGGCGACCTGGTCGATCTGGCGCGCGACGGTCTCGTAGGAGCCGACCAGGGTGGCCATGTTGAAGTTGACCGCCCCCTCCGGCAGGTTGATCGTCCGCGCGGTGCCGGAACCGTCCGCGGTGACGTCCTTGCCGCCCTCGTCGGACATGTAGCCCAGCGCGCCGGCGTCCGCGCCCTCGTTGTAGGAGGCCCACTTGGCCTGGGCCTCCTCGTCGGTCTCGGCCATGATCGCCATGAACAACGGGAGCGAGCCGACGTCGCGCCCGGACGTCTCGGCGAACCCGGCGAGCTTCCGCGTCGGCTCCCGATAGACCTCCGGGTCGTTGACGCCGGGGCTGAGGATGAAGTTGTAGTCGCCGTACTCGGCACAGAACTGCATGCCGCGGTCGGACTGCCCGGCGCAGACGATGTTGACGTGGCTCGACGGGCGCGGGGAGAGCACGCAGTCGTCCATCTGGAAGTACTTCCCGTCCAGGTCGCAGCGCCCGGACTCCCACAGGTCGCGCAGCACCTTCACGTACTCGGTCGAGTAGTCGTAGCGGTAGCCGAAGTAGTCGTCGCCGGGCCACAGGCCCATCTGCTCGTACTCGCCCTTGGCCCAGCCGGAGACGATGTTGATGCCGAACCGGCCCGGCGCGATCGAGTCGATCGTCGAGGCCATCCGGGCGACGAGCGCCGGCGGCAGCGTCAGCACGGCGGTGGACGCGTAGAGCTGGATCCGCTCGGTGACCGCGGCCAGACCTGCCATCAGCGTGAACGACTCCAGGTTGTGGTCCCAGAACTCGGTCTTCCCGCCGAACCCGCGCAGCTTGATCATCGACAGCGCGAACGCGAAGCCCTGCGCCTCGGCCTCCTGCACCACGCGCTTGTTCAGGTCGAACGTCGGCTTGTACTGCGGGCTGCTCTCGGAGATCAGCCAGCCGTTGTTTCCGATCGGGATGAACACGCCGAAGTCCATTCGAGGACTCCCTTCACTGGTGGCGATCGAGATCTGCGGTGTCCGGGGTGGACCGCAGGACGGGAGCGACCTCGCGGGCTATCAGGTCGAGCGAGGCGAGCGCGTCGGCGACCGGCATGCCGGCCCAGTCCGTACGCAGGACGAAGTGGTTCACGCCGAGCTCGTCGCGCCACGGCAGCAGCGCCGCGAGGCAGTCCTCGGGTGATCCGACCACGAAACGGTCCGCCGCGAGCTCGTCGTAACCGGTCCGGAACGAGTCGTTTCCGGGCAGGACACGGTCCTGGCCCCAGTCGGCGTAGACGGCGTACTTGCCGGCCAGGTGCGGGCGGGCCAGCTCGATCGCGCGCTCCCTGGTGTGCGCGCAGTAGATCTCGCGCATCAGCGGCAGCTCGCGCAGCGGCCCCCGCCCGGCGGCCGCCCGCTCGGCGTGGAACAGTTCGAGCTGGCGCCGGATCGTCGACGTCGTGGCGTGCGGGTTGATCATCCAGGTGTCGGCGAGCCTGCCGGCCCGGCGGACGGCGGCGTCGGAGTTCGCGGCCATCCAGATCGGCGGGTGCGGGTCGGCGACCGGGCGCATCGTGGCGCGCACGCCGTCCAGCCGCGTCCAGGGCAGGTCGGCGTGCACCTCCTCCCCGCGCCAGAGAGCCCGCACCAGGCGGAGGTTCTCGACGAAACGGTGCACCTTCTGTTCCGGTGCGATGCCGAACGCGGCGTACTCGACGTCGCGGTAGCCCAGCCCCACGCCGAACACCGACCGGCCGCCGCAGATCACATCCAGGCTCGCGTAGGCCTCGGCGGTGTCCACCGGGTTGTGCAGCGCGAGCAGGTGGATCCCGGTGCCGACGGTCATGTCCCCGGCCTCGGCGGCGACCCGCGCGAGCCAGGGCAGCGGCTGGATGTGGGCGAACGTCTCGCTCAGGTGGTGCTGCCCGCCGAAGACCGAGTCCAGGCCACCGTCGCGGGCGGCGCGAACCAGGGACAACTGCTCGTCGAGGACGGTCAGCGGGTCGGTACCCGCGGCCCTCTGGTGGGTGAGGAACAGCCCGACCCGCACGTCATCCGGCACGACACACCTCGGAGAACTCGGATGCCGGACGGTCGTCGCCGAGTCCCAGGACGGCCGCCCGGACGCGCTCGGCGGTGGCCTCGTCGGCGACCCGGCCGATCGTGCCGCGGAACTTCTCCTCGACCTCGGCGTTGCTCAGCGGGCGCTCGTCGTGACCGCGGTTGACCTGCTCACGGTGGGTCAGCACCCGCCCGTCGGACAGCTCGATCTCGACGGCGCCGGAGTAGGCGGCCGGGAACGCGCTGTCCGGGTCCTCGCGCACCCGGACCTTCTGCGCCAGCGCGAGGATCCCGGGGTCGGCCAACGCGTCGTCCTCCAGCTCGGCCAGGGTGAACCGGCCGCGCTGCAGCGAGGCCGCGACCACGAACGGCAGGCTGAACTTGGCGTCGTACTCGTCGCGCGGGGACCACTTCGCCGCCTCCGGCTCGCAGACGACGCGGCCGGGCACCGGGTGGATCGCGCAACGGATCTCGACGACGTCCTCGGCCCGGATCCCGTGCTCGGAGCGCAGGAGCAGCACGGAGTCGGCGAAGGCGTGGATGAAGTGGCAGATCGGGTACGGCTTGACGGCGGTGCGCATCAGCTCCCACGCGGTCCCCAGCCCGGCGCCGACGGCCTCCGGGTGCGTCTCCCGGCCGGACAGGTGGGTGGCGTAGAGACCGAACCGTCCCTCGTAGACGGCCGGCGGCCCGCTCCAGCCGGCCTTGGCGAAGCTCGCCGCGGTCAGCCCGGACATCGCGGCCCACCCGGGATGCAGCCGCTTGGTCCAGGACCCGTCCTCGAGGAACTCCAGCAACCCGGCCGACATCGACCCGACGACGCCCTGCGCCGCCGTCAGCGCGGCGGCGTCCAGCCCGGTGACCTTGCCGGCCGCCGTCGCGGCGCCGAACGCGCCGGCCACCGCCGTCGGGTGGAAGCCCACGTCGTGGAACCCGCCGGCACCGCCGAGCCCGACCCGCGCCGAGACCTCGACGCCGAGCACGTAGGCCAGCAGCAGGTCCGCCGTGCTCGCCCCGGTCGCGACGGCCGCGGACAGCGCCGCCGGCAGCGCCGCGGCACTGACGTGGGTGACGGCCGGGATGTGCGTGTCGTCGAAGTCCATGCCGTGGATCAGCACCCCGTTCAGCACGGCGGCGTCGCGCGGGGTGAGCCGGTCCGGCATGCCCAGCACGGGGTGGTTCCCGCGGCCGAACGCGGCCAAGGCGTCGAGGGCCACGGCCGGGAACGAGTAGGCGGTGGAGGCGAACGCGAGGCCGACGGCGTCGAGCACCAGGTAGCGGGCGCGCTCCAGCACGTCGGCCGGGACGTCGTCGAGCGTGGTGGCGGCCACGAACTCGCCGACCTGCCCGGCGAGCGAGGTGCGGGTGGAGGTGTCGAGCGTCACGGGTCCTCCTCGGACTGGGACGAAGATACGTCGGACATTTGCCGATCGGAAGGGGTCAGCGGATCCGGTCGGTGATCGGCGGCGTGCGCAGGTGATGGTCGGTGCGCTCTTGGAACCACGCCGCCACGACCAGCGCGACACCCTCGTGGTGCGGCGGCGCGATCAGCTGGGCCGATGTCGGGCAGCCGTCCGGGGCGAACCCGGTGGGCAGCGCCAGGCCGGGCGCCCCGGTGAGGTTGCCGAGCATCGTGGAGCGCGACTGCGCGGCGTAGAGCGGGTGCTCGACGCCGTCGACGCGCACGGTGCAGTCGGGCAGCTCGGGTGCCGTGGACGGTGTCGTCGGCACGACGATCAGGTCGGCACCGGCGAACACGGCGTCCAGCTCGGCCTGCAGCTGGACCCGGAACTGCAGCGCGCGCAGCAGGTCCGCCGCGGGCGTGGTGATGCCCTGGCTGATCCGGCGGACGGTGACCGGGTCGTAGTCGTCCCAGTGCTCGGCGTCGAACCGGTGCAGCGCCGCGGCCTCGGCGAACACGATCTGGTAGCCGATCGGCAGCGCGTCCGCCGCGGAGGGGATCTCCCCCGGCACGACCTGCGCGCCGCCGCGCCGGAGCTCGTCGACCAGCGCGGCGAGCCCGTCGCGGACGGCGCCGTCGCAGAGCTCGGTGAGGTAGCCACCGGGCACCGCGATCCGCAGCCCGCTCAGGTCGGCCGGGACCGCGGGCGGGGCGAACGGGGCGAGCTCGCCGACCCGGGCGTCGGCCCCGTCCGGGCCGCGCAGCAGCGACAGCAGCAGCGCCGTGTCCCGGGCGCTGCGGGTCAGCGGGCCGACCGTCTCGGTCGTCCAGGACAGCGGTTCGACGCCGGTGCGCGGCACCGTGGCGGCGGTCGGCTTGAGCCCGGTCAGCCCGCACCAGGCCGAGGGCAGCCGCACCGATCCGCCGACGTCGGTGCCCACCCCGAACGGCACCACCCGGGACGCGACGGCCGCCGCCGTCCCGGTCGACGACCCGCCGGCCCACCGCCGCGGGTCCCACGGGTTGCGGCACGCGCCGGTGCGCCGCGGGTGCGGGCCTCCGACGGCGAACTCGGTGGTGGCGTCCTTGGCGATCGCGATCGCACCGGCGTCCTCGAGCCGCGCGACGACCGTCGCGCTCGCCGTGGCCGGGGTGTGCCCACGGCGCAGGGAGCCCGCCGTGGTGGGCACGCCGGCCAGGTCGATGACGTCCTTGACGGTGAACGGGACGCCTTCCAGCGGGCGTGCGGTGCCCTCGTCCCAGCGGCGGTCGGACTCGGCGGCGGCCCGGGTCGCGCGGTCGCGGAGCAGCGCGATCGTGCAGTTCAGCTCGGCGTGCGCGCGCTGCAGCCGGACCAGCGCGGTGGCGACCACCTCGCTCGGGCGGGTCGCCCCGGCGCGGTAGGCCTCGAGCAGTCCGGTCGCGTCCAGCTCATGCGGTGCGCGGTCGTCACCGGAGCCGGTGGCCACGGTTCTACCGGCTCCGCCCGGTCGATCGGTGGCGGGCGCCGGGCCCGGGCCGGGCGGCGCCGGCCAGGTGGCCGGCACGCCGGCCCATGTGCGCGTCCAGCGATCCCCGCGTGCCGGGTCCGCCGCGGCCGGGTCCACCGGCCGGGCCCGCAGTGCGGCGGCGGCCGCCTCGGCCCCGTCGATCGCCGCGTGCATGTCCGCGACCTGCGACTTGTCGAGCCGGAAGCCCAGCCGCGCCGCCTGGGCGGCCAGCTCGACCGGCCCGGGTGTGGTCATCGGATGGTCGCCTTGCCGGCCAGCAGCGCCTTCGCGACGACGCCGCGCAGGACGTCGTTGGTGCCCTCGCCGATCGACATCAGCGGGGCGTCGCGGTAGAGCCGCTCCACCTCGAACTCGGTCGAGTAGCCGTACCCGCCGTGGATGCGCATCGCGTCGGTCGCACACTCCAGCGCGGCCTCCGAGGCGAAGATCTTGGCCATCCCGGACTCGGTGTCCATCCGCACGCCGTCGTCCATCCGCGACGCCGCCCAGTAGGTCATCAGCCGCGCGGCCTGCAGCTTCACCGCGATCTCGGCCAGGCGCATCTGCACGGCCTGGAAGTCGCCGATCGGGTGGCCGAACGCCTCCCGGTCGCGGGCGTAGGACAGCGACTCGTCGTAGGCGCGCTGGGCGATCCCGACGCTGCGCGCGGCGATGTTGATCCGCCCGGTCTCCAGCGAGGACAGCGCCTGCTGCAGCCCGCGTCCTTCGACGCCGCCGAGCAGCTGCGAGGACGGCACCCGGACCCCGGTGAGCACGACCTCGCAGGACTCGGTGCCCTTGTAGCCGATCTTGCCGATGTCCTGGGTGACCTCGAAACCGGGCGAGTCCGCCTCGATCAGCAGGATGCTCATGCCCTTGTGCGCGGGCTCGGCGGACGGATCGGTCTTGACCAGCACCGGCAACGGGTCCGCGTGGCGCGCGTTGGTGATCCACATCTTGGTGCCGTCGACGATGTAGTCGTCGACGGCACCCTTCCGATCACGCAGCGCGGTGGTGCGGATGCCCTGCAGGTCGGTGCCGGCACCGGGCTCGGTGAGCGCGATCCCGGTCCGCCGCGCCCCGCTGGCCAGCTCCGGCAGGTAGCGCCGCTTCTGCTCCTCGGTGCCGTGGTGGGCGAGCATCCAGCAGGTCACCGAGTGGCTGCCGAGGATGCCGGCGATGCCCATCCAGCCCCGCGAGATCTCCTCGAACGTGAGCGCGAACGACACCGTGTCCGCGGCCAGCCCGCCGTAGGACTCGGGCACCGCGAGCCCGAACAGCCCGAGCTCGCGCATCCCGGCGACGATCTCGGTCGGGTAGCGCCCGGAGTGCTCCCACTCCCTGGCCACCGGAACGATCTCCTTGTCGACGAACGCGCGCAGCGTGTCGCGGTAGAGGCGCTGCTCGTCGGAAAGCTGGAAGTCCATCACTTCTCCTCGTCGGCGCCGGTGGCACCCAGCTCTGCAGATCGGCCCAGTGCTGTCGATCGACCCAGTGCTCCGGACCGGTGCAGCGCCGCGATCCGTTCGTCGTCGTAGCCGAGTCCGCGCAGGACGGCCTCGGTGTGCTCGCCCATCGCCGGGGCGGCGCGGGTCGGGGCGCGGTCGTCGCCGGGCGGGCCGACCCGGACCGGCGAGCGCAGCGACCGGACCGTCCCGAACGTCGCATGCGGGGTCTCCGCGATCAGGTCCCGCTCCAACGTGTGCGGGTCGGTCAGCGCGCCGGCCACGTCGTTGATCGGCGCGCACGGGATCGACGCCGCGTAGAGCGGGGCCAGCCAGTCGGCGACCGTGCGGGTCCGGAAGATCTCCTCGAGCAGCGGCAGGATCTCGTCGCGGTGGGCGTTGCGGTCGGCGAACGTGGCGAACCGCGGGTCTTCTGCCAGCTCCGGGCGGTCCATCACCACGACCAGGCGCTGCCAGAACTTCTCCTTCGGCGCGGCCACGACCAGCCAGCCGTCGGAGGCCTCGAACGCCTGGAACGGGATCAGCGACGGGTGCGCGGAGTGGCTGGTGCGGGCCGGGGAGTACCCGGCCGTCATGTGCCAGGTGCCCGGGTAGGTGAGCAGGCTGACCGCGGTGTCGTAGAGGCTGACGTCGCAGTCGGTGCCCACGCCGTCGCGTCGCGCGGCGTGCACGGCCGCGAGCAACGACATCGCCGCGACGTATCCGCCGGAGAAGTCGACGAGCGAGAGCCCGGTCTTCTGCGGCGGCCCGCCCGGCTCCCCGGTCAGCGACATCCACCCGCCGAGAGCTTGGAGCACGTAGTCGTAGCCCGGCTCGCGCGAACGCGGCCCGGTCATCCCGAACCCGGTCAGCGAGCAGCAGACGATCTTCGGGTTGACGTCGCGCAGGTCGGCGTAGCGGATGCCGAGCTTGCCCGGCACGTCGCCGCGAAGGTTCGAGTACACCGCGTCGGCGGTGCGCACCAGGTCGTGGAACACCGCACGGCCCTCGGGGGTGCGGATGTCGAGCGTGATCGAGCTCTTGTCCCGGTTGAACGACTGGAAGAACAGCGAGTCCCCGTCCGCCGCGTACGGCGGGACGCTGCGCCCGACGTCGCCGCCGACCGACGGGTCCTCGATCTTGACGACGTCCGCGCCCAGCTCGGCCAGGTGCATGGTGCCGAACGGGCCGGCGCCGTACTGCTCCAGCGAGACGATCCGGACGTCCTCGAGAGGCCTCATGCGCCCTCCATCGAGAGCGGGGTGGCGGCCTGCGGGAACAACGACTCCGCCGCCTGCGCGCCACGCCGGTGCACGTAGAAGGAGCGCTTGAAGGACAGCACCTCGACCGCGTCCTGGTTCAGCGTGCGCGTCTTCACCGACACGATGCCCGCCTGCGGCCGCGACCCCGACCCGCGCATCGCCAGCACGATCGACTCCGACCAGATCGTGTCGCCGACGAACACCGGCGCCCTCAGGCGCAGCTCGTCCACGCCCAGGTTGGCGAACGCGTTCTGCGAGGTGTCGGTGACCGACTGGCCCATCGCGATCGAGATCGTCAGCGGCGAGGCGACCAGCATCCGCCCGAACTCCGAGGACGCCCCGACCTGCGCGTTGAAGTGCGCCTGGTTGGTGTTCATCGTCAGCAGCGTGAACCAGGTGTTGTCCGCCTCGGAGATCGTGCGCCCGAGCGGGTGCTGGTAGACGTCACCGACCTCGAAGTCCTCGTAGAACCGTCCCTGCCAACCCGGCCGCACTGCCATCCGGTGTCACTCCCTCGCTCGACCGACCTGGACGCTAAAACGTCTGATGTTTCTCGTCAACGGGCGGCGTCGCCGTGCTCGATCACCTCCAGGCGCCGGTTCGTGGTGCGCTCGCCCCCGAGCCGCAGACCCCACTCGGTGCGCAGCGCGGGCGCGGCGTAGACGAACGAGTTCGGTCGACCAGGTCGAACACGAACAGCAGCCGAGCAGGCCGATCCAGCGCGGCGATGCACCGGCGTGATCACCGGGACCCGGGCCAGCCGGGCGGCGACCCGCTCGCCGGAGGTTTGATCGATCCCCGTGGGAGGTTCGGCGCCACCAGTGGCGCGGACATGACTACAGAGATCGATCATCGGTCGCGCTACCCGCACGGGTCGACCGCCCCGAGGATGATGTCCGATGATTGACGACAGTCCCGCTGCAGGCGATCCTCCGCGGGCCGTCCACGCCCCGCGGAGGTGAACCATGTCGCCCAGCCAGGACCCCGGCACGGCCGACGCCGGGACGCCGGGCGCGGCCGTGCCCGCCCCCCCCCCACCCCCCCGCGGAACACCCTCCGCCCCCCAGCGGGTGCAGCGCGTCCGCCCCGCCGACCCCCCG
>JAKDNL010000014.1 GCA_030451825.1 Pseudonocardia sp.
GCGGGTCGTACTCCTTGATCCAGTTGTACTCGAGCTGCAGCGCCTCGACCTCGGTCCCGACGACCGTCCACTCGACCTTCGCGGCGGTGGTGACCATCTGGCGGGTGCGGGGGTGCAGGCCGGAAAGGTCCGCGAAATAGGAGTTCAGCCGTTGCCGCAGGCTCTTGGCCTTGCCCACGTAGATCACCCGGCCGCGCGGGTCGGAGAATCGGTAGACCCCCGGCGACTCCGGGATCGTCCCGGTCGCCGGTCGGTACGTGCTGGGGTCGGGCATGGTCGCTCCAGGGTAGTTCCGCGCGTCCCGGGCGTGTCGGCACCCGCCCCACCAACCGGCGGGTGGGCGGGGTGTAGAGAGGAACGGCCGGAATTGTCGGTGGCCAGGGGTACACAGGCTCCGAACAGAAGTTCGAAGGAGGACCTGCGATGACGACCGACACCGACCACACCGGCATACCGGCCGCCCGGCTGGACCGGGTGCGCAAGCTCCTGGCCAAGGCGGAACGGGCAGGCACCCCGGACGAGGCCGAGATCTACACCGCCAATGCCTTGGAGCTGATGGCCCGGCACGGCATCGACGACGCCGTGCTCGCCGCCGCGGACCCGGTGCGCACCACCGACCGGATCGGCTCGGTCCGGATCGAGATCGACGACCCGTACAGCGCCGGGAAGGCCCGCCTGCTGGGCTGGACGGCCTCGGCGCTGCGCTGCCGCTGGGTGATGCACGACGCGTGGGGCGGCCGGGTGCCGGCGGTGACCGTGTTCGGGTTCGACTCGGATCGCGAGCGGGCCGAGCTGCTCTACACCTCGCTGCTGCTGCAGGCCGCCCGTCCCCTCGCCGAGCTGCGCCCACCCCGTCCGGACGAGTCGGTGGCGGCCTACCGGAGGTCCTGGCTCTACGGGTTCGCCGCCCGGATCCACGAGCGGCTGCGCGAGGCCGAGGGCCGGGCCGTGCGCGACCGTGACGCCGAGGCGACCGCCCCGGAGGCCGGGAGCTCGACCGCGCTGGTCCTGGCCGACCGCAGCGACCAGGTGGACCAGGCCTACGCCGCGGAGTTCCCGTCACTGCGCCGCGCCCGGCGTCCCTCGGTGTCCGGATCCGGGTACCGCCGCGGCGCGGACGCCGCGGACCGGGCCGACCTGGGTGGCGGGCCGGAGCTCAGCGGTGCCGATCGTGGCCGCGAGCTGTCGCCGGGCAGCTAGCTAGTGCCCGGCCTGGTGCAGCCCGCGCAGCGTCCGGATGCCCCGGACCGCGAGCTGCCGGTCCACGGCCTGCACGGCGATTACCGGCAGGTACTCGTCGTCGGGCAGGTCGATCCGGGCCCAGGACGCTCCGTCCGGGAACGCGATGCCCTCGACCTCGGACCACGGGTACCAGTGCGAGGCCCACACGTTGCGGACCTCGATCCCGCCGGAGTCGGCGCGCACCCGCGGACGGGCCATCAGCAACAGCCCGCCGGCGATGAGCAGGCCGAGCACCAGCATCGAGACCTGGTCGGCGGCCCGGAAGTACACCCCGGTGTCGACCTCGGGCATCAGGTAGGCGACCACGGCGAAGATCGCCACCACGGCCACGGCCGAGACCCACGCAGTGATCAGCAGGATGCGCGGGCGCAGGACGACGGGGTCCGGGCCGATGCCCTGCGCGACCGGTTCGCCGGCCGTCGGCCCGCCCGCGTCCGGGGCTCCGGCCCCGGTCTCGCCCGCCCCGGTCATGCCCGCACCTGCGCCCCGGCGCTCGCGCGCAGGTCGCGCAGCACGAGTGCGGACTGCATCGCCGCGAGGCAGGCCTCGGAGCCCTTGTCCTCGGCCGCGCCCGGCACGCCGGAGCGGTCGACGGCCTGCTGCACGGTGTCGGTGGTGAGCACCCCGTTGCCGACCGGGATCCGCTCGTCGAGGGCGACCCGGGTCAGGCCGGCGGTCACCGAGTCGCACACGTACTCGAAATGCGGTGTACCGCCGCGGACGACGACGCCGAGCGCGACGACCGCGTCGTGGGTACGGGCGAGCTCCTGGACCACCACCGGCAGCTCCAGCGTGCCGGCGACCCGCACGACCGTGGGCTCGACGCCGGCCTGCCGGGCGGTGTCGACGGCGCGGTCGAGCAACATGTCCACGATCTCCGCGTGCCACTGCGTGGCAGCCACGCCGACCGAGATCCCGTCGGCGCGCAACTCCCCGGCCTGCGCGGGCCGGCCCTCACCGCTCATGACCCGATTCTCGCCGGTCCGGTCGTGCCCGCGACGCGCGGGGTCGCGGGCGCGGATGTGGTGGCCGGCGTGGTCGCGACGGCCCGCGCGGTCATCGGCCGGGCTCGCCGGTGTCGCCGAGCTCCGGCAGGTCGTGGCCCATCCGGTCCCGCTTGGTCTTCAGGTAGCGCAGGTTCTGCGGGGTGGCGCGGACCGGCATCGCGACCCGGCCGGTGACGGTGAGCCCGTAGCCCTCCAGACCGGCCCGCTTCTCCGGGTTGTTGGTCAGCAGCCGCATCGAGCGCACACCCAGGTCGGACAGGATCTGCGCACCGATGCCGTAGTCGCGGGCGTCGGCGGGCAGCCCCATCGCCAGGTTCGCGTCGATGGTGTCGGCGCCGGCCTCCTGCAGCTGGTAGGCCTGCAGCTTGTGCAGCAGGCCGATCCCGCGGCCCTCGTGTCCGCGCATGTAGAGCACCACGCCGCGGCCCTCCTCGGCGACGGCTTCCAGGGCGGCGTCGAGCTGCGGTCCGCAGTCGCAGCGCAGCGAGCCCAGCACGTCGCCGGTGAGGCATTCGGAGTGCACCCGGACCAGCACGTCCTCGCCGCTGCCCTCGGGGGTGCCGACGTCGCCGGTCACCATGGCGATGTGCTCGATGCCGTCGAGCAGCGAGTCGTAGCCGTAGGCGAGGAAGTCGCCGTGCTCGGTGGGGATCCGGGCCTGGGCGACCCGTTCGATGTGCTTCTCGTAGCGGCGCCGGTAGGCGATCAGGTCCGCGATGGTGATCAGCGTCAGGTCGTGGTCGGCGGCGAACACGCTCAGTTCCTCGCCGCGGGCCATCTCGCCGTCGTTCTTCTCCGAGACGATCTCGCAGAGCGCGCCGGCGGCCGGCAGCCCGGCCATCCGGGCCAGGTCGACCGCGGCCTCGGTGTGCCCGGGCCGGCGCAGAACGCCGCCCTCGCGGGCCTGCAGCGGCAGCACGTGCCCGGGCCGGACCAGGTCGCCGGACACCGTCCCCGGGTCGGAGAGCAGTCGGATGGTGTGCGCCCGGTCGGTCGCCGAGATGCCGGTGGTGATGCCGGCCTTGGCGTCCACGGTCACGGTGAACGCGGTGCGGAAGGAGTCGGCGTTGTCGTGGTGCATCTGCGGCAGGTCGAGCCGCCCGCAGTCCTGCTCGGTCAGCGCGACGCAGACGTAGCCGGACGTGTAGCGCACCGTGAACGAGACCAGCTCGGGCGTGGCCCGGGCCGCGGCGAAGATGAGGTCGCCCTCGTTCTCGCGGTCCTCGTCGTCCATCACGACGACGGCCTTGCCCTCGGCCAGGTCCCCGATCGCCTTCTCGATCAGCGCGAACCGTTCGGCGCGTTCGATCGGGCTCATCGAGATGTGCGAGGAACGCGGAAGCTTTCCAGCGTCCTGTCCGTGCGTCTGCAGCGAGTCCGTCACCGGCCGGCCCCTTCCTGTCCCGACCCGGCGACCGGCCCGTCCGTGGCGCTCTGCGCCCGGTCGTGCAGGTATCCCGCGGTCATCCGCTCCACATACTTCGCTATCACATCGACCTCAAGATTGACCATGTCTCCCGTTCGGCGCACACCGAGGGTGGTGTCGGACAGGGTGGTCGGGATCAGCGCGACCCCGAACCCGTCCGGATACACCGCCGCGACGGTGAGCGAGAC
This sequence comes from Pseudonocardia sp., assembly GCA_030451825.1. GTDB lineage: Bacteria > Actinomycetota > Actinomycetes > Mycobacteriales > Pseudonocardiaceae > Pseudonocardia. The sequence goes on from JAKDNL010000014.1 coordinate 3,864, forward strand.
ACCGTCGACGGCGATCGAGCCCTTCTCCACGACGTACCGGGAGAGCTCGGGCGGGAGGCTGAACCGGAGCTCGTCGCTGCGCTCCCCCGGCTCGCGGCTGACCAGGGTGCCGATGCCGTCCACGTGCCCCTGCACGATGTGGCCGTCCAGGCGTCCCCCGGCCGGTACGGCCCGTTCCAGGTTGACCCCGGACCCGGCCCCGACGGTGCCGAGAGAGGTCCGCTTCAGCGTCTCCGCGACCAGCTCCAGCCGGATCAGGCCATCCGCGGCACCGGTGCGATCCGGGTCGACGGCGGTCAGGCAACAGCCGTTCACGGCGATCGAGTCGCCGTGCGCGACGTCGGCGACGCGGTGCCCGCGCACGACCAGCACCACGACGTCGTCGACCTGCCGGATGTCGACGACCTCGCCGACCTCCTCCACGATCCCGGTGAACATGTGTCCCGCTCCTCCCGCCCTACCCGGCCGCGTGCGCCGTCGCGGGCGCACCGGTCCGTTCCGGCCGGGCGTCGACGAGGACGTCGACGCCGACCCGGTGCACCTCATCCACGTGCAACCGCACGATGTCCGCGATCGTTCCCACGCCGGCGTCACCCAGAGCGGTGTTCCCCGACCCGAGCAGCGCGGGCGCGAGGTAGGCCAGCACCCGGTCCACCCGTCCGGCGGCGACGAACGCCCCGGCCAGGGAGGGGCCTCCCTCCAGCATGACATCCACGACATCACGCGAGGCGAGTGTGTCCAACACCACATCGGGGTCGTGGGTGCGCACGTGCAGCACGTCGGCGGCGGCCAGCGCGGCGCCGGCGGGGACGTCCCGGTGCCCGACCACCACGCGCAGTGGCTGGTGCTCGGCGAGCGAGCCGTCCGGGCGGCGGGCGGTGAGCGCGGGGTCGTCGGCCAGCACGGTGCCGGTGCCGGCGACGATCGCGTCCATCCGGGCGCGCAGCGCGTGCACGCCCTCCCGCGCGGACTCCCCGGTGATCCACCGGCTGGAGCCGTCCGCGGCGGCGACCCGGCCGTCGAGGGTGGCGGCGAGCTTCCAGGTGACGTGCGGGCGGCCGGTGCGCTGCCGGTGCAGCCAGCCCCGCAGCGGTCCGGCGGCGACCTCCCGGGCCAGCGTGCCGAGCGTGACCGCGACACCGGCCGCGCGCAGCTGCTCGCCGCCGCCCGCGGCCGTGGGGTTGGGGTCACGCAGCGCGATGTGCACGGCCGCGACACCGGCCTCGAGCAGCGCGTCGGTGCAGGGAGGGGTCCGGCCGTGGTGGGTGCAGGGCTCCAGGGTCAGCACCGCGGTGCCACCCGCCGCGCGGTCCCCGGCCTCGCGCAGGGCGGCGACCTCGGCGTGCGGGCCGCCCGGCGCCGCGGTCGCGCCGACGCCGGCGATCTCGCCCGCGGCGTCGAGCACGACGCAGCCGACCGACGGGTTCGGGCTGGTCCGGCCGTGGACCTCGGCCGAGGCGTCCAGGGCGCGCCGCATCGCGGCGTCGACGGCGGGAGTTGCGGTCACCTCAGGTGCCCGGTCACGACGCCCACCGATGGGGGCTGGTGCGCCGGACGGTGTCGCGCAGCGCCGCGACCGCCCTGCCGGGGTCCTCCGCGCCGTAGACGGCCGATCCGGCCACGAAGCAGTCCACCCCGGCCTCGGCCGCGTCGGCGATCGTGTCCGCGTTGATCCCGCCGTCGATCTCGACGAGCAGGCGCAGGTGCCCGGTGTCCACCAGCCGCCGCGCGGTGCGGACCTTCTCCAAGACCTCGGAGATGAAGCTCTGGCCGCCGAAGCCGGGCTCGACGCTCATCACGAGCAGGGTGTCGTAGTGCCTGAGCAGCTCGACGTAGGGCTCCAGCGGCGTGTTCGGCTTGATCGACAGGCCGGCGAGCGCCCCGGCCGCGCGCAGGTCGCGTGCCAGGGCGACCGGGTCGTGCGCCGCCTCGACGTGCACGGTGACGTTGTGGGCCCCGGCCTCGGCGTAGCCGATCGCCCACCGGTCCGGGTCCTCGATCATCAGGTGGCAGTCCAGCGGGATGTCCGTCGCCGTGCGCAGGCTCTGCACGACCGGCAGCCCGAGGGTCAGGTTCGGCACGAAGTGCGCGTCCATCACGTCGACGTGCAACCAGTCCGCGCCGTCGCCCCCGGCCACCGCGGCGGCCTCCTCGCCCAGCCGGGCGAAGTCCGCCGAGAGGATGCTCGGTGCGATGAGGGGGTGCACGACCGCAGGCTACTGCGCGCGGCGCGCGGGTCGGGCACCCCCGCCGGAGGGCGTCGTCACACCCGGTCGGGGTCCGGTCACCCAGGAGGCGGCTACTCCACGGGACGGCGCAGCAGCGAGAGGAACATCGCGTCGGTGCCGTGGCGGTGCGGCCAGAGCTGCACCGTGGGGCCCGCACCGAGTGCCGGGGTCTGCTCCGGCAGGTACGGCCGGACGTCGAGCCGCTCGACCGCGGCCAGCTCGGTGCCGCGGCGCAGCACCTTGGCCAGCACCCCGACCGTCTCCGACAGGTGTGGCGAGCACGTCACGTAGGCGACGACGCCACCCGGCCGGACGTGCCGCAACGCGGCCAGCAACAGCTCGCGCTGCAGCTTGGTGAGGGCGGACACGTCGTCCGGGCTGCGCCGCCAGCGCGCCTCCGGGCGCCGGCGCAGCGCCCCGAGCCCGGTGCACGGCGCATCCACCAGGACCCGGTCGAACTCCCCGTCGGGCAGCGGCGCCTCGCGGCCGTCCACGGTGTGCACGCTCACCGGCAGGTCGACCACGGCCTTGCGGACCAGCTCGGCGCGGTGCTCCGAGTGCTCGACGGCGTCCAGCGTCCCGCCGACGGCCGAGACCAGCCCGCCGAGCAGGGCGGACTTGCCCCCCGGCCCCGCGCAGAGGTCGAGCCAGCGGCCGCCGTCCGGGCCGTGGAGCTCCGCCCGGGTCAGGGCGAGCGCGGCCAGCTGGCTGCCCTCGTCCTGCACGATCGCCATGCCCTCGGAGACCGGTTCGAGCTCGCCGACGTCGCCGGTACCGGGCTCCAGGTGCACGCCGTAGGGCGAGTACGGCGCGGGCTCCCCACCGGTGGCCAGCGCCAGCTCCTCGGCCGAGATCTCCCCGGGGCGGGCGAGCAGGTGCACGACCGGACGGGTGTCGTCGGCCGCGAGGGCCTCGACCAGCTCGTCACCGGTGGTGCCGAGCGCGTCGGCGAAGGCCTGCGCGATCCAGCGGGGATGCGCGTGCCGCAGGGCGGCGGACCCGACCGGGTCCTCCGCCGGGTCCGGGGCCAGCGCCTCGAGCCAGGCCGCCTCGTCCTTCTCCCCGATCCGCCGCAGCACCGCGTTGACGAAGCCGGCCGAACGCGACCCGGCGTCGCCCCGGACCAGCTCGACGCAGGTGTCGACGGCGGCGTGCGCGGGCACGCGGGTGCGCAGCAGCTGGTAGGCGCCCAGGCGCAGCGCGTCCAGCAGCGGGTGCTCGATCTTGCTCAGGGCCCGGTCGGTGCAGGCGTCGATGACGGCGTCGAGCAGCCCCTGCGCGCGCAGCGTGCCGTAGCCCAGCTCGGTGGCCAGCGCGGCGTCGCGGTCGCGCAGCCGGTGCCGGCGCAGGATCCCGGGCAGGGCGAGGTTGGCGTAGGCGTCGCGTTCGCGGACCGCGGTCAGCAGCTCGTAGGCGGCCTGCCGGGCGGGGTCGACGGCGGGCGGGCGGCCGGGACCGACCCGGCCCCGCGGCGGACCGGCGTTGCGCGGGCCCGGGGTGCGGCCACGGTCGTCACGGGAACCGGTGCGTGGGCCCCGGGCATCCCGCGGGCCGTCCCGGCGGGCGTCGTCGCGACGGGGGGTGCGGGCGACGTCACCGCCGTCGTGGCTCGGGCGCTTGGGCCGGCCGTCACCGGTCCGGTCCGCTCCTCCGTCGGGCTTCTGGTCACTCACGGGGTCTCCTCGCGGCGGTCGTGGGCCGCGTCGGCGGCAGTGCTGGTCGTCACGGGCTGGTCGTCACGGGCTGGTCGTCACGGGCTGGTCGTCACGGCGCGGGCGTGCGCGCTGATCCCAGCGACTCCCCGGCGCCGATCCGGGCACCGCGCGCCCAGTCCGGCGCGGGCATCGCCCGCTTGCCGACCGGGCGGACCTCACCCAGCTCGATCGGGACCGTCGCAGTCCCCACCAGCACCCGCTTGCGCTCCACCAGCAACTCCCCCGGCGCGAGCTCGACCTCGCCGGTGCGCAGCGGCCGGACCGGCCCCAGCCCGAGCCGCTCACCGCGGAACTCGCACCACGCGCCGGGATCGGGACTGACCGAGCGGATCAGCCGGTCCAGGGCGGCGGCCGGGTCCTTCGGGTCGACGCGGGCGTCGGCGGTGGTCACCTTCGGCGCCGTCGACACGCCGTCGGACGGCTGCGGGACGGCGACCAGCGTCGCGTCCTCGATCCCGTCCAGGGTGGCCGAGAGCAACCGCGCACCGGACCCGGCGAGCCGCCCGAGCAGGGCGCCCGCGGTGTCGGTGGCGCCGATCGTGTCGGTGACCACACCGAACGTCGGGCCGGTGTCCATGCCCTCCTCCAGCCGGAACGTGGTGGCGCCGGTGACGTCGTCGCCGTGCCGGATCGCGGCCTGCACCGGGGCGGCACCGCGCCACGCCGGAAGCAGCGAGAAGTGCAGGTTGACCCAGCCGAACCGGGGCACGTCGAGGGCCGCGCGCGGGACCAGCGCGCCGTAGGCGACGACCGGGGCGCAGTCCGGAGCGAGCTCACGCAGAGTGTCCAGGAACTCCGGGTCGGACGGGCGGCCCGGCGTGAGTACCGGGATCCCGGCCTCGTCGGCGAGCGCGCCGCCGGGCGACCGGACGATCTTGCGTCCGCGCCCGGCCGGGGCGTCCGGCCGGGTCAGCACGCCGACGACCTCGTGGCGCGGCGAGTCCAGCAGGGCACGCAGCGAGGGCACCGCCGGGTCCGGGGTGCCGGCGAAGAACAGCCTCATCGCACCTTGCCGAACAGCGGGTGCGGGCTGACCTTGACCACGGGCTCCGGTTCCCCGAACCAGGACGCCTCACGGATCTCGGCCATCGCCAGCTTGCGGGTCTCGGCGTCGAGGCGGTCCACGAACAGGACGCCGTCGAGGTGGTCGGTCTCGTGCTGGATCGCCCGAGCGAGCAGCTCGCTGCCCTCGATCACCCGGGGCTCGCCGTGCACGTCCCACCCGCGCGCGACGACGTGCAGGCGCCGGCGGCAGTCCCAGCCGAGGCCGGGGATGGACAGGCATCCCTCCGGGCCGACCTGCTCCTCCTCGCCGACGGCCTCCCAGCTCGGGTTGATCAGGTGGCCGGAGAACCCGTCGCAGTCGTAGACGAACACCCGCTGGCCGACGCCGATCTGCGGCGCGGCCAGACCGGCGCCGCCCTCGTCGTGCATCGTGTCGGTCAAATCGGACACCAGCCGGCGCAGCTCGGCGTCGAACGTCTCGACCTCGGCCGCGCGGGTGCGCAGTACCGGGTCACCGAAGAGCCGGACGGGCTGGATGGGCACGGTTCTCCTCGCAGGTCTGGGTCGGTCGCGCCGGCGTCCACGGCTGGCCGCCACATTCTGCCACCGACCATGCCGCGCACCCGGGCGGGACCGGGCGTCGGCATCGAGGGACCGCCGCACCGCCTCAGCCGATCTCGGACGGGTCCAGGCGCACGCGCACGGCCTCGGCCGCCTTGCGGGCGCTGCGACCGGCCTGCGCCGCCGCCAGCACGGCGGACAGCTCCCGCCCGTACTCCCGCGGCACCCGCAGCAGGGCCCGTTCGCGCACCTCGTCACCCGCCCCGTGACCGGGAGGCCGTTCCGGCGGGTCGATCTCCACCGGGCCGAGCAGCTCCACGCCGGACGGGGCACGGTCCGGCGCCAGCACCGCGTCCACGACCTCGGCCACCGCACCCGGCGGACCCTCGACGGCGGCCATCCGGACCGCGGGCGGGAACCCCACCTCGGCGCGGGTGGCGAGCTCGGCCTCGGCGTGACCGGCCGGGTCCCAGCGCACCAGGGCCTGCACCGTGGGCAGCGACGAGTCCGCGACGACGACCACGCGCCCGCCGTCGGAGTGCGGCACCACCGCGGCCGCCGCGGCGAACCAGCGCCGCAGCGTCTCCTCCGCCACCTTGAGGTCCGGGCGGGAGAGCATCGCCCACCCGTCGAGCAGCAGCGCCGCCCCGTATCCGCCCTCGACGGCCGGCTCGGCCCCCGGCGTGGCCACCACGAGCGACGGCTCGGCCGCCACTGTGGGCAGCACCGGCGCGCCACCACCGGAGGAGCGCACGGTCACCCCCGGGAACGCGCGGCCCAGCTCCTCCGAGGTGCGCCCGGCGCCGACCACGCCCGCGCGCAGCCGTCGCGACCCGCAGCCCGCACACCGGAACGCCGGTTCCGCGCGACCGCACCAGCGACAGTGCGGCAGCCCCGCGGAGTTCCCAGGGCCGCCACCGGCGCCGGGGCGGGGCAGGCCGAGAGGACCGGCACAGTGCCGGCACCGCGCGGTCTCCCGGCAGGACGCGCACGCCAGCCACGGCAGGTACCCGGCGCGCGGCACCTGGACCAGGACGGGCCGTCCGGCACCCAGCGCCGCCCGGGCGGCCTCGAACGCCACCGCCGGGACGCGCGCGGCCCGGGCCGTCGGGTCGCGCGCCAGCTGGGTGTCGGTCTCGCCGATCGCGGTGACCCGCGGCGCGCGCTCCCGCACGACCGCCCGGTCGGCCGCGATCGCGCTGGCCCAGCGGGACCCGATGAGCACCTGCGACTCCGCGGTCCGGGCGAAGCCGCCGACCAGCAGGGCCGCCCCGGCGCGGTGCGCGCGCAGCACCAGCACGTCGCGCACGTGCGGGTAGGGAGCACGCGGCTCGGTGTGCGAGTCGTCACCGTCGTCCCACACGGCCAGCAGGCCCAGCTCCGACAGCGGCGCGAAGGCCGCCGACCGGGTCCCGACCACCACCCGCACCGCACCCCGGCGCACCGAGAGCCAGCGCCGGTAGCGCTCGGCCGGGCCGAGGTCGGCCGAGAGCGCCACCACCCCGTCGTCGCCGAGCAGCAGGGCGCACGCCTCCTGCAGCCGTTCCACGTCGCGCTGGTCGGGCACCACGAGAAGGGCGCCCCGCCCGGAGGCGGCGGTCTGCGCGGCGGCCTCGGCCAGCCGCGCCGCCCAGTCCTCCCCCGGCAACGCCTGCCAGACGGCGTGCGCGGCCCGACCACCGGCGAGCGCGTCCAGGAACGCGTCGCCGCGCGGGTACACGGCCCAGCCCGACCGGTCGGGAGCGATCTCGTCCGGACCCGGCCGGCGCTCGCGTGGCTTCTCGGCCTCGACCCGGGCGTGCCGCGGCGGGACGGCCAGGCGCAGCACGTCGGTCAGCACCCCGGCGTAGCGGTCGGCCACCGCCCGGCACAGCTGCTCGACCTCCGCGGTGAGCACCGGCTCGGCGGAGACGACCTTGTCCACCCAGGCCAGGCGCCCGGCGTGCGCGGACTCCTCGGCTCGGGCCAGGAGATAGCCGTCGACCAGCCGGCCGGCGAAGCGGACCCGGACCCGCACCCCGGGCACGGCGTCGGCGTCGAGGTGCGCCGGCACCCGGTAGTCGAACGGGCGGTCCAGGTGCGCCAGCCCGACGTCCACCGCGACCCGCGCCACCGGCAGTACCGCCGCCGGGCGCCACTCGCCGCGGGTCCGGCTCGCCGGTGGGGTGCTCACACCCCGGGGTCTACCAGACCGCCCCGCGCCCGGGACCAGCACCGGTGACGTCGAGATCGTGGACATGGGCACAGGATGCCGCCGGGCACCGACAGTTCTCCGGACACCGGCCCGCGACACACCTGTGGCCGGGTCCGGAGAACCGGACCCGGCCACGGGTGGAACTGGAATCGACTACCGGGGATCAGCTACCGGCGGCGGACTTCAGCGCGTCCGCGCGGGAGGTGTCCTCCCACGGCAGGTCGACGTCGGTGCGGCCGAAGTGGCCGTACGCGGCGGTCGGGGCGTAGATCGGGCGCAGCAGCTTCAGGTCGCGGATGATCGCGGCCGGACGCAGGTCGAAGACCTCCTCGATCGCGGACTGGATCTTCGCCGGGTCCACGTTCTCGGTGCCGAAGGTCTCCACGAACAGCCCGACCGGGGCGGCCTTGCCGATCGCGTAGGCGACCTGGACCTCGATCCGCTGGGCCAGGCCCGCGGCGACGGCGTTCTTCGCGACCCACCGCATGGCGTAGGCCGCGGAGCGGTCCACCTTCGACGGGTCCTTGCCGGAGAACGCGCCACCGCCGTGGCGGGCCATGCCGCCGTAGGTGTCGACGATGATCTTCCGGCCGGTCAGTCCGGCGTCACCCATCGGGCCGCCGAGCACGAAGCGGCCGGTCGGGTTGACCAGCAGCTTCGGCTGCGACGCGTCCCAGCCGAGCGCCTCCACCTCGGGGGTGACGACGTGCTGCAGGATGTCCGGGGTCAGCATCCCGTCCAGGTCGACGTCCGCGGCGTGCTGGCTCGACACGACGACGGTGTCCAGACGGGCCGGCTTCTCGCCGTCGTACTCGATGGTGACCTGGGTCTTACCGTCGGCACGCAGGTAGGGCAGCGTGCCGTTCTTGCGCACCTCGGTCAGGCGCCGGGCCAGCCGGTGCGACAGGGCGATCGGCAGCGGCATGAGCTCGGGCGTGTCCATGCACGCGTAACCGAACATCAGGCCCTGGTCGCCCGCGCCCTGCTTGGCGATCTCGTCCTCGGCGGACTCGACGCGCTTCTCGTAGGCGGTGTCCACACCCTGCGCGATGTCCGGGGACTGCGCCCCGATCGCGATGTTGACACCGCATGTGGTCCCGTCGAAGCCCTTGGTCGACGAGTCGTACCCGATCTCCAGAATGCGATCCCGGACGATCTTCACGAGGTCCGGCTTTGCGGTGGTGGTGACCTCACCGGCTACGTGCACCTGGCCGGTCGTGACCAGAGTCTCGACCGCGACACGGCTGCTCGGATCCTGCTCGAGCAACGCGTCGAGGATCGAGTCGCTGATGGCGTCGCACATCTTGTCGGGATGACCTTCGGTCACCGACTCGCTAGTGAACAACCGTCGGCTCGTGTTCGACACGCGCTGTACTCCATCCGATCGACTTGTCGCGGCCGTTCGACCGCGCTCGTCAGGCCGGAGCCATGAACGCTCCCGACCTCTGGGCAACCACCCTAGTCCAGTTAAGCCCGTCCTCCGATGTCCTGCGTCACGCAACACCGACACGGAGAGTGAATCACCCCCTCGGCCGGCAACGCTGAGTCGCTTGATCGGGTGATTGCCCTGTGGATCACGAATCCGGGAGCCGCCCGCTCGTTGGGCCAGACATCGCCCCGCACCGAGCGGAGGTGAATCCACTCCCAGTTGATCCACGCCATTCGGCACGGAGGTTTTCCCACGATGAAGGCGCACACCACGCCCGGCCGGCGCATCGCCGCGATCGCCGGCGCCCTCGCCATCGCCGGCGTCTCGACGACGGCACTGATCGTCGGCACGGCGTCCGCCGCCGGTACCGGAACCTGTACCTCGAGCGTGAACGTGCGGTCCGAGCCGTCGGAGACCGCGCCCATCGTCGGCGTCTGCGAGCGCGGCGAGACCACCTCGGTCGGCGAGAAGCGCGACGGCTTCGTCGAGCTCGACGAGTTCGGCGGCTGGGCCCAGGCCCAGTACGTGAAGACCGGCTCGGAGGGCACGACGTCGAGCCCGAACGCCGCCGAGGAGGGCGAGGAGGGCGAGGACGACTTCTTCTCCTCGCCGCGCAGCTCCGAGTCCCCGAGTACCTGGGAGTCCCCGAGCGCCTCGGAGTCCCCGAGCGCCTCGGAGTCCCCGAGCGCCTCGGAGTCCCCGAGCGCCTCGGAGTCCCCGAGCAGCACCAGCCCGAGCTCGGGCACCAACCCGGAGCGGTCCGAGAGCACCTCCCCGAGCACGTCGGAGGCCACGCCGAGTACCTCGGAGTCCTCCCCGAGCAGCAGCGACTCCTCGCCGAGCGGCACCACCTCGCCGAGCTCGTCCGAGACGTCCCCGAGCAGCTCGGACCTCGACGACTGAGCTGAGACACCGCACGACGGCAGCACGACAGCGCCGTGGGGCGGTATTCGGGACAGCCCGGGTGCCGCCCCACAGGCGTCAGAGGCGTGCGGCGACCGCGTCCCATACGCGCGAGGACAGCAGTGCCTTGGAGCCGTTCGGGATCACGGACTCCCCGCCGTCGGCGCCGAGCAGCCAGCCCGCGTTGTCGCCGACCTCGAACGCCTTGCCGTCCCCGACGGCGTTGACGACCAGCAGGTCACATCCCTTGCGGCGCAGCTTGGCCCGCCCGTGGTGCAGCACGTCACCGGAGGCGTCACCGGTCTCCGCGGCGAAGCCGACCACCACCTGCCCCGGGCGCCGTTCGCGGACCAGCCCGGCCAGGATGTCCGGGTTCTGGGCGAGCCGGAGCGGTTCCGGCTCGGCGTCCCCGCGCTTGATCTTGTCCTCGGCCAGGTCGACCGGCCGGAAGTCGGCCACCGCGGCGGCCATCACGACCGCGTCCGCGTCCTGCGCGGCGTCGTGCACGGCGACCTGCAACTGCGCCGCGGAGCCGGCCCGCACCACGTCGACGGCGGCGGGGTCCGGGAGGTCCGCGGTGTGCGCGGAGATCAGCGTGACCCGCGCACCGCGCTGGGCCGCGACCCGGGCCAGCGCATACCCCTGACGCCCGGACGACCGGTTGCCGAGGTACCGCACCGGATCCAGCGCCTCGCGCGTCCCCCCGGCCGAGACGACGACGTGCCGCCCGGCCAGGTCGCGCGGCAGCGCGTCACCGCGCTCGAGTAGCAGCCGGCCGAAGTCGGCGATCTCGGACGGATCGGGGAGCCGCCCCGCGCCGGTGTCCTTACCGGTCAGGCGCCCGGAGGCGGGTTCGAGCACGACGGTCCCGCGGGAGCGCAGCAGCGCCACGTTGTCCCGGGTGGCGGGGTGCTCCCACATCTCGGTGTGCATCGCCGGTGCCAGCAGCACCGGACATCGCGCGGTCAGCAGCGAGGCGGTCAGCAGGTCGTCCGCGCGGCCGTGCGCCATCCGCGCCATCAGGTCGGCGGTGGCCGGCGCGACCACGACGAGGTCGGCCTCCTGGCCGAGCTTCACGTGCGGCACCGACGCGACGTCGGTGAACACCCCGGTCGCCACCGGCTGCCCGGACAGGGCCTCGAACGTGGCGGCACCGACGAAGTTCAGCGCCGACTCGGTCGGCAGGACCCGGACCGAGTGCCCGGTCTCGGTGAGCCGGCGTAGCAGCTCGGCACCCTTGTAGGCGGCGATGCCGCCGGAGACGCCGAGCAGGACCCGCGGCCTGCGCGGGGACGGATCGGCCTCCCCCGACGGGTCGCCCTTCGCCGATCGATCGCCGGCGCCGGGTCGTTCCGACATCGGTCCGGCTACTCGCCCTCGGTGTGCTCGAGCATGCCGGCCTGGATCTCGCGCATGGCGATCGAGAGCGGCTTCTCCCGCGGGCCCGGCTCGACCAGCGGGCCGACGTACTCCAGCAGGCCCTCGCCGAGCTGGGAGTAGTAGTCGTTGATCTGGCGCGCACGCTTGGCCGCGTAGATGACCAGGGCGTACTTCGAGCTCACCTGGCCCAGGAGGTCGTCGATCGGGGGGTTGGTGATGCCCTCGGGGGTGGTGGAGATGCCGGTCATCGGCGTGCTCACTGGTGGAACTCCTGACGCGGAAGTCGGAACTGCGGTGCCGGGCCGTGGTCCGGGGTGAGGGGTGAGGGGGTCACGAGGAAGGAGTGGACACCCGCGGGCCGGAGTCACGAGAGGAGCCGGCCGGCCCCGCCTCGCCACGGTCGACCGCCAACTCTACCAACCTGTCCACCGCATCCTGCAGCACGTCGTTGACGACGACCACGTCGAACTCCGGCCGGGCGGCCATCTCCTCCTGCGCGGTCTGCAGCCGGCGCTCCCGCTGCGCGGGCGACTCGGTGCCGCGGTCGGTCAGGCGGCGCTCCAGCTCGGCGATCGACGGCGGTGCGATGAAGACCGTCAGCGACTCCGGAAGGGCCGCCTTCACCGCTCGCGCGCCCTGCAGATCCACCTCGACGAGCACCGGCCTCCCCTCGGCCAGCGCGCGCTCGACCGGCTCACGCAGGGTGCCCGAGCGCTGCAGGCCGCCGTGCACCTCGGCCCACTCGAGGAGCTCGCCCCGGGCGATCAGCGCGTCGAAACCGTCCCCGTCGACGAAGTGGTAGTCCCGTCCGGCGACCTCGCCCTTGCGCGGCGGGCGGGTCGTGGCCGAGACGCTGAACACCAGGCCGGGCACGGCGTCCCGGAGCCCGGCGACCAGGTGACTCTTCCCCACCCCGGACGGCCCGGCCAGTACGAGCAGCCGGCCGGTGCTCGGGCCGGCGGGACGCGGGGTGGTTCCGGACACGAGCGGGACGCTCAGTCCGCGAACTCGGCCAGCAGCGCCTTGCGCTGGCGCTCGCCGAGGCCCTTCAGGCGACGGCTGGGGGCGATCTCCAGGCGCTCCATCATCGACGCGGCGCGGACCTTGCCGACGCCGGGCATGGCCTCGAGCAGCGCCGAGACCTTCATCTTGCCGAGGACCTCGTCGGTGTCGGACTGGGTCAGCACCTCGCCGAGCGTCGTCCCTCCACGCTTGAGGCGGTCCTTCAGCTCGGCCCGGGCGCGACGGGCGGCCGCAGCCTTCTCCAACGCAGCAGCGCGCTGTTCCTCGGTCAGCTGGGGAAGGGCCACGGTTCTCCTCCGATGTGTGCGGTGTCTTCTCGACGTGGGTGATGCTGAGGTCCTCGGGCGGCGACCGACGCCGGTCACGCCCCCCGGCTTCGTGAGCGAACGTACCCACGACCTCCCGGGGAGCGCCAATGGGGGTCCCACCACCGGGTTTGCCGGACGTTAGGTGATCATGCGCACTCCTCGGCGGCCCGTGCCCGTTCGGCCACTGGGCTCGCCGATCCGGCCCGTCGTCGCATCGGCCGGGCCGGCGGCGGGCGCGTTCGTCCCGCCCGGGGGTCGCGGCGGGGTGCACGACGCCGTCCGGCTCCCGGCGCCGACCTCATGGCGTGTGCGCTCAGCGAGCGTCCCGGCCCGCGGTGGCGATCTCGTCGCTCAGCGCCAGTGCCGCGCCACGCAGCGCCGACGGGTCGGGCCCGGCCCGGAGCACGGACCTCGCCGCCGCGGGCAGCACGGCGCCGCTGACGGCCCGGAACCGGGACGCGACGTCGGCCGGGCTCGCGCCCTGCGCACCCAGGCCGGGCACCAGCACCGGGCCGTTCAGCGCGGACAGGTCGAGGCCGTGCTCGGCGGTGGCGCCGACCACGATCCCGACCCCACCCATCGGTGCGGCCCCGGCGTTCGCGGCCGCCGCGGCATCGACCATCGACTGGGCCACCGTCACCTGGGCCACCGTGCCCGCCCCGGCGTCGTCCCCGGTGCGGGCCAGCTGCACCCGCGCACCCTCCGGGTTCGACGTCCGGGCGAGCACGAACACCCCGCGCCCGGCCTCGGCGGCGGCACTCAGGCCTGGCGCGAGCGAGCCGAACCCGAGATAGGGAGAGAGCGTGACGGCGTCCGCGCCGAGCGGGGCGCCCACCCGCAGGTAGGCGTCGGCGTAGCCGTCCATCGTCGAACCGATGTCGCCGCGCTTGGCGTCGAGCACGCTGAGCGTGCCGGTCCCGGCCAGGCCGGCCAGCAGCCGTTCCAGCACCGCGATCCCGCGCGAACCGTGGCGTTCGAAGAACGCCGACTGCGGCTTGACCGACGACACGTGTCCGGCCAGCGCGGACAGGCACGTGTCGGCGAACGCGGCCAGGCCGTCCGGGTCGTCGTCCAGGCCCCAGGCGCCGAGCAGCGACGGATGCGGGTCGATCCCGACACACAACGGGCCGTACCGGGCGTGCGCCTCGGCCAGCCGCGCCCCGAAGGCCGCCTGCGGTCGTGCGCGGATATCCCCTCGTGCGCGGATATCCCCTCGTGCGCGGATATCGCTGCCGGGGCGGTGATTTTCACGCACGGGCGGTTCGCAGGTCGGCGTGTGCCTGCTGCAGCGACCGGACGCCCAGCCCGCCGGAGATCAGCGCCTCGATCCCCTGCACCGCGGCCGCGGCACCCTGCACCGTGGTGATGCACGGGACCCCGCGGGACACGGCGGCGGCGCGGATCTCGTAGCCGTCCACCCGGGGGCCGGGGTTGCCGACCGGCGTGTTCAGGATCAGGTCGACCCCGCCGGCGGTGATCGTGTCCACGATGGTCGGGGCCTCGGCGCTGGAGCCCTCGCTGTGCTTGCGCGCCACCGTGACGGCGATCCCGTTGCGGCGCAGCACTTCCGCCGTGCCCTCGGTGGCCAGGACCTGGAAGCCGATGTCGGCCAGGCGACGCACCGGGAACATCATCGCCCGCTTGTCCCGGTCGGCGATCGAGACGAACACCGTCCCGGAGACCGGCAGCGAGCCGTACGCCGCGGCCTGTGACTTCGCGAACGCCGGGCCGAACGCGGAGTCGAAGCCCATCACCTCGCCGGTGGACTTCATCTCCGGCCCGAGCAGCGGATCCACGCCGAGACCGTCCTTGGTGCGGAACCGGTTGAACGGCAGCACCGCCTCCTTCACCGCGACCGGGGCGTCGCGGCCCGGGTTGCCGCCGTCGCCGGTGGCCGGCAGCAGGCCCTCGGTACGCAGCTCGGCGATCGTGGCGCCCAGCATGATCCGGGCGGCGGCCTTGGCCAGCGGCACCGACGTCGCCTTGGACACGAACGGCACCGTGCGGCTGGCCCGCGGGTTGGCCTCGATCACGTAGAGCGTGTCGCCGTGCAGCGCGTACTGCACGTTGAGCAGCCCGCGCACCCCGACGCCGTGCGCGATCGCCGCGGTGGACCGGCGCACCTGCTCGATCACGCTGCGCCCCAGCGTGATCGGCGGCAGCGTGCAGGAGGAGTCGCCGGAGTGCACCCCGGCCTCCTCGATGTGTTCCATCACGCCGCCGAGGAAGATCTCGCCGCCGTCGCACAGGGCGTCCACGTCGATCTCGATGGAGTCGTCGAGGAACTTGTCCACCATCACCGGGCGGTCCTGGCTGACGGTCGTGGCACGGGCGATGTAGCCGGCCAGTGTCTCGTCGTCGTAGACGATCTCCATGCCGCGCCCGCCGAGCACGTAGGACGGCCGGACCAGGACCGGGTAGCCGATCCGGGCGGCGATCTCGCGGGCCTGGGCGAACGAGGTGGCCATGCCGAACTCCGGGGCCGGTAGCCCGGCCTTGCGCAGCACCTCGCCGAACGCGCCGCGGTCCTCGGCCAGGTCGATCGCGTCGGCCGAGGTGCCGACGACCGGCACGCCGGCGGCGGTGAGCCGCTGGGCCAGTCCCAGCGGGGTCTGCCCGCCGAGCTGCACGATGACACCGGCGACCGTGCCGGAGAGCTGCTCGGCGTGCACCACCTCGAGCACGTCCTCGAACGTGAGCGGCTCGAAGTAGAGGCGGTCCGCGGTGTCGTAGTCGGTGGACACCGTCTCCGGGTTGCAGTTGACCATCACGGTCTCGAAGCCGGCCTCGCGCAGCGCCATCACCGCGTGCACGCACGAGTAGTCGAACTCGATGCCCTGCCCGATCCGGTTCGGCCCCGAGCCCAGGATCAGCACCTTGGGCTTCTCGGCCTGCGGCGCGATCTCGGACTCGGCGGCGGGGTCGGTCTCGTAGGCGCTGTAGTGATACGGCGTCCTCGCGGCGAACTCCGCGGCGCAGGTGTCCACGGTCTTGTAGACCGGCCGGATGCCCAGGCGGTGGCGCAGCGTGCGTACTCCGTCCTCGCCGGCGAACTCCGGGCGGACGACGGCGAGCTGGCGGTCCGAGAGGCCGTGGCGCTTGGCCCGGCGCAGCAGCGCCTCGTCCAGCACCGGCGCCGCCTCCAGCTCGGCCCGCAGCTCGGTGAGCAGCGCGATCTGGTCGACGAACCACGGGTCGATACCCGAGGCCTTGGCCACGTCGGCGACGCTCGCGCCGCCGGAACCGTTGACACCGCGCAGCGCGCGCTCCACGTCGTAGATCCGCCCGTCCACCGGGGTCGCGACGTCCGGTTCGGTCTCCGGGTCCGGCTGGGTCCAGAACCCGGCCAGGCTGCGTTCCATCGACCGCATGGCCTTGCCCAGCGCCTCCGGGAACGAGCGGCCCAGGGCCATCGCCTCGCCGACCGACTTCATCGTGGTGGTCAGCTCGGGGTCCGCCCCGGGGAACTTCTCGAACGCGAACCGCGGGATCTTGACGACCACGTAGTCCAGCGTCGGCTCGAACGCGGCCGGGGTCTCGCCGGTGATGTCGTTGCGGATCTCGTCGAGCGTGTAGCCCACGGCCAGCCGCGCGGCGATCTTCGCGATCGGGAACCCGGTCGCCTTGGACGCCAGCGCGGAGGAGCGGGAGACCCGCGGGTTCATCTCGATCACGACCAGGCGCCCGGTCTCCGGGTGGATCGCGAACTGGATGTTGCAGCCGCCGGTCTCCACCCCGACCGCGCGCAGCACGTCGATGCCGACGTCGCGCATGTGCTGGTACTCGCGGTCGGTCAGGGTCATCGACGGGGCGACGGTGATCGAGTCACCGGTGTGCACCCCCATCGGGTCCAGGTTCTCGATCGAGCAGACGACCACCACGTTGTCGTGGTGGTCGCGCATCAGCTCGAGCTCGTACTCCTTCCACCCGAGCACCGACTCCTCGATCAGCACCTCGGTGACCGGGGACGCGGCGAGTCCCTGTCCGGCCAGGCGCTCCAGCTCGGTGTCGTCGTGCGCCATGCCCGAGCCGAGCCCGCCCATCGTGAACGAGGGTCGGATGACGACCGGCATCCCGAGCTCGCCGACGGCGGCGCGCACCTCGGCCATCGAGTGGCAGACCGCGGAGCGCGGGACGTCGCCGCCGACCGAGGTGACGATGTCCTTGAACTTGAGCCGGTCCTCGCCCTTCTGGATGGCCTCGACGTCGGCGCCGATCAGCTCGACGCCGTAGCGCTCGAGCACGCCGTTGTCGTGCAGGGCGATCGCGGTGTTCAGCGCCGTCTGCCCGCCGAGGGTGGCCAGGATCGCCGTGACCGGGGTCCCGTTGTCGCGCTCGGCGGCGATCACCTTCTCCACGAACTCCGGCGTGATCGGCTCGACGTAGGTCGCGTCGGCGAACTCCGGGTCGGTCATGATCGTCGCCGGGTTGGAGTTGACCAGCGAGACCCGGATGCCCTCGGCCTGCAGTACCCGGCATGCCTGCGTGCCGGAGTAGTCGAACTCGCACGCCTGGCCGATCACGATCGGGCCGGAGCCGATCACCATCACATGGGAGATGTCGTCGCGGCGGGGCATCAGCGGTCCTCCTGCCGGGGCTGTGCGGACGGGCCGCCGTGGGTGGTGGGGTCGTCGGCCGTGCCCGCTCGGGGCGGTGGCCACGGTCGGTCGGCGCCGGGCCGGACCAGAGCGTCCTCGCCGGCGGAGAACGGCGCGGTCAGCGGGTCCGGCCCGCCGGCCGAGGGGTCGACGACGGGGAACGGACCGGTGGGGGCGTCGGCGTCCGGGTCCGGGTCCGGGTCCGCGCTATCGGGCGCGGCCGGGTCCGCCTCCGGTGGGGCCGGGTCCACCGTGGGCAGCGGGATCCCGGCGGCGCCGCCGTAGCCGACCGGGTGCTCGGCCATCAGCGTCACGAAGCGGTCGAACAGGTCCGCGGCGTCGTGCGGGCCGGCCGCGGCCTCCGGGTGGTACTGCACGCTGAACGCGGGGAAGTCGGTGCCGGCCAGGCCCTCGACGCAGCCGTCGTTCGGGCAGGTGTGGGTGATCTGCGCGTTGCCGTAGGGGGTGCGGAAGCGCTCGCCGGCCTCGCCCTGCACGGCGAAGCCGTGGTTCTGCGAGGTGATCGCGACCCGGCCGGTGGCGTGCTCGATCACCGGGATGTTGATGCCGCGGTGGCCGTAGCGCAGCTTGTAGGTGCCCCGCCCGAGCGCGCGGCCGAGGATCTGGTTGCCGAAACAGATCCCGAACAACGGGATCCGCCGCTCGAGCACCTGCTTCGTCAGCGCGACCGGCCCGTCCGCGGTGGCCGGGTCGCCGGGGCCGTTGGCCAGGAAGAACCCGTCCGGGCGCAGCTCGTCGATCGCCTCGATCGCGGTGTCGGCGGGCAGCACGTGCACCTCGACGCCGCGCGCGGCCAGCATCCGCGGGGTGTTGGACTTGATCCCGACGTCCAGGGCGGCGACGACGAAGCGCCGCTCCCCCACGGCCGGGACGACGTAGGGCTCCGCCGTGGTGACCGCGCCGTAGAGGTCCGCCCCCTCCATCGGCGGGCTCTGACGCACCCGCTCGACGAGCGCCTCGTCGGAGACCGGCGACGTCCCGGACTCCAGCGCCGGCCCGGACTCCAGCGCCGGCCCGGAGAACAGCGCCGGCCCGGAGAACACCCCGGCCCGCATCGCGCCGCGCTCGCGCAGGTGGCGCACGGCGGCCCGGGTGTCGATCCCGGCCACCCCGACGACGCCCTGGGAGCGCAGCGCGGTCTCCAGCGACCCGGTGGAGCGCCAGTTCGATGCCCGCCGCGACGGGTCGCGCACGACGTAACCGGCGACCTGGATCCGGGCGGACTCGTCGTCCTCGGCGTTCCAGCCGGTGTTGCCGATCTGCGGCGCGGTCTGCAGCACGATCTGGCGGTGATAGGACGGGTCGGTCAGCGTCTCCTGGTATCCGGTCATGCCGGTGGTGAACACCGCCTCGCCGAGCGACTCCCCGACCGCCCCGAAGGACTCGCCGCGGAAGATCCGTCCGTCCTCGAGGACGAGCAGTGCGGTACCCGTCTGGGCCTTGTTGCCGGTCATGCCTGCACCTTTCCGTCCCGCGCCGTGATCCGGCCACGCAGGATCGTCGCGGTCACCGCTCCGGGCAGCCGCATTCCCTCGTATGGAGTGTTCGCCGCCCTGCTCGCCAGCGCAGCGCCGCGCACCGTCCACTGCGCGTCCGGGTCGACGAGCGTGAACGTCGCCGGCTCGCCCTCGGCGATCGGGCGGCCCTGGTCGGGCAGCCCGCCGATCTCGGCCGGGCGCTCGGAGAGCACCCGCGCCACACCGTGCCAGTCCAGCAGGCCCGGCTCCACCATCGTCTCCACCAGCACCGACAGCGCCGTCTGCAGCCCGAGCATCCCGGGTTTCGCCGCCTGCCACTCGGTGTCCTTGTACTGCGCGGCGTGCGGGGCGTGGTCGGTCGCGACGACGTCGATCACGCCCTCGGCCAGCGCCTCGCGCATCGCGCGGGTGTCCTCGGCCGTGCGCAGCGGCGGGTTGACCTTGTTCACCGGGTCGTAGCCGGTCAGCCGGCCGTCGGTGAGCAGCAGGTGGTGCGGGGTGACCTCGGCCGAGACCCGCACCCCGGCCGCCTTCGCGGCGCGCAGCACGCCGATCGTGCGCGCGGAGGAGATGTGGCAGACGTGCAGCGCGGCCTTCGCGTCGCGGGCCAGCGCGCAGTCCCGGGCGACGATCGTCTCCTCGGCGCTGGCCGGCCACCCGGCCAGGCCCAGCCGGGCGGCGACCGCGCCCTCGTGCGCCTGCGCACCGCCGGTGAGCCGGTGGTCCTCGGCGTGCTGGGCGATCACGACGCCCAGCGAGGAGGCGTACTCCAGCGCACGGCGCATGATCAGTGGGTCGTTGACGCAGCGCCCGTCGTCGGAGAACAGGCGGACCCGCGCCCTGCAGGCGGCCATCGTGCCCATCTCGGCGAGGCGCTCCCCGCCCAGGCCGACGGTCACGGCGCCGACCGGGTGCACGTCGACGAGCCCGATCTCCTCGCCGCGCCGGCGGACGTGCTCGACGACGACGTCGCTGTCGGCCACCGGGTCGGTGTTCGGCATCGCGAACACCGCGGTGAACCCACCCAGCGCGGCGGCGTGGCTGCCGGTCTCGATCGTCTCGGACTCCTCGCCACCGGGTTCGCGCAGGTGCACGTGCAGGTCGACGAAGCCGGGCAGCAGCACCGCGCCGTCGGCGTCGAGGGTGTCCGCGTCGCCGGGGGCCTCGAGGCCGGTCCCGATCGAGGTGACGACGCCGTCGGTGACCAGCACGTCGACCGGGTCCTCCCCGTACGGCCGGGCGTTCGTGATCAGAAGGCTGCTCGTGCTGTCCTGGCTCATTCGGGTGCTCCCGCGAGAAGGTGGTAGAGGACGGCCATCCGCACGTGCACGCCGTTGCGCACCTGTTGCAGGACAGCGGAGCTCGGTGCGTCGGCGACCGCCGGGGCGATCTCCATGCCGCGCACCATCGGACCCGGGTGCAACACCGGGGCACCCTCGGGCAGCAGGGCGGCGCGGTCCTCGGACAGGCCGTAGCCGATCGCGTACTCCCGCGCCGACGGGAAGAACCCGCCGTGCATCCGCTCGGCCTGCACCCGCAGCATCATCACCGCGTCCAGGGCGGGCAGCTCCGCGTCGAGCTCGTGGCTGACGCGACACGGCCACTGGTCGACCCCGATCGGCAGCAGTGTGGGCGGCGCGACGAGCACCACCTCCGCACCGAGGGTGGCCAGCAGCCCCACGTTGGACCGGGCGACCCGGCTGTGCAGCACGTCGCCGACGATCCCGATCCGGCGCCCGGCGATCCCGCCGAGGCGCTCGCGCAGCGTCGCGGCGTCGAGCAGTGCCTGGGTCGGGTGCTCGTGCGTGCCGTCGCCGGCGTTGACGATGCTGGTGCGGGTACCGGTGGTGTCCTGGCCGCGATCCATCCAGCCGGCGAGGCGGTGCGCCGAACCGGACGCCGGGTGCCGCACGACCACGCAGTCCGCGCCCATCGAGGACAGGGTCAATGCGGTGTCGCGCAAGGACTCCCCCTTGGACACCGAGGAGCCGGACGCGCTGACGTTGACGGTGTCGGCGCTCATCCACTTACCGGCGATCTCGAACGAGACCCGGGTCCGGGTGGAGTTCTCGTAGAACATCGTGATCACGGTGCGGCCGCGCAGCGTGGGCAGCTTGCGTACCTCCCGTCCGAGCAGCGTCTGGCGCAGGCGCTCGGCCGTGTCGAGCAGGCCGGTGGCCGCGGTCGCATCCAGGTCGGCGACCGAGAGCAGGTGCTTCACGCCTCTCCCTCCGGGCCGGTGTCGTCGCCGGACCCCGCTGTATCTGCTGTCGTGTCCGGGTCTGCTGTCGTGTCCGGAGTGTCCGGTGCCCGCCCCCGTCCGATCAGGACGCCGTCCCGGTCGTCGGACTCGGTGAGCAGTACCAGGATCTGCTCGGTGCGCGAGGTGGGGACGTTCTTGCCCACGTAGTCGGCGCGGATCGGCAGCTCCCGATGCCCGCGGTCGACCAGCACCGCGAGCTGCACCGCGCGCGGGCGGCCCTCGTCGCTCAGCGCGTCCAGGGCGGCACGGGTGGTGCGCCCGGACATCAGGACGTCGTCGACGAGCACGATCAGCTTGCCATCGACACCCCCCTCGGGCATCGCCGTGCTCTCCAGCGCGCGAGCCGGGCCGCGGCGCAGGTCGTCGCGGTAGAGCGTGGCGTCCACCGACCCGACGGCCGGGGTGGCCCCGGTGAACTCGGTGATCGCGGCGGCGAGCCGGTGCGCCAGGTGCACCCCGCGGGTCGGGACGCCGAGCAGGACGACGTCGTCGGCCTCCTCCGCGGAGAACGCGGTCTTCTCGATGATCTGGTGCGCGATGCGCGCGACGGTGCGGGTGACGTCGGCCGCGCTGAGCAGTTCCCGCGTGGGATCCAGCCCGGCGTCGACGTCCCCGCGGCGGAGGTTCGCCACGAGGTGCTCCTTCCCCGCCTCACAGGACGGGCTTTAAAGGACGGTGTGTATGCGACCAACCTAGCAACTGCGACGGCTGCGGACCGGGCTCGACGGGCCGGACGCGACGAACGCCACGCTCGCCCCGGGTCACCCGGACGATGTCACGGTCCGGTCACAATGACCCGCGGTCGCGGCCGCGGGAGCCGGGGTTCGCGATACCCGGTTCCGCGCAGCGCCGGTGTCACCGGCCGTCGCCCGCTCGGCCCTCGACGCCCGGTCCGGCACGGTCCGCTACCGCTGTCGAGGGACGACCGCTGACCCGTTCGTGTGGGAATCGGCTCGTCAATGCCCCGAGAAGGGGAGCGAGCTTGACCGCGCCGGACAGGACCCGGAGGATTACTCTCCGTATCAATTGATGAACGTGAGGGTGTGCGACGACGGGCCCGCCCGCACGGCGCCATCCCTTTCGACCCGGAGGAATCGCCGCAGTGCGCGACTCGCCCCGTCCGGGCCGACACGAACGCACAGCACCGGAATGAGGGGATCGCCAGATGGGCGACTACGCCAAGGCCCTGGGAGGAAAACTCCGGGCGATTCGACAGCAGCAGGGGCTGTCACTGCACGGCGTCGAGCAGAAGTCGGGGGGACGATGGAAGGCCGTCGTCGTCGGCTCCTACGAGCGCGGCGACCGTGCGGTGACCGTGCAGAAGCTGGCCGAGCTGGCCGACTTCTACGGGGTCCCGGTGGCCGAGCTGCTGCCGGAGGGGCGTATCCCCTCCGGCAGCGAGCCCGCCACGAAGATCGTGATCAACCTGGAGCGGCTGCAACAGCTTCCCGCGGACAAGGTGGGTCCGCTGGCCCGCTACGCCGCCGCCATCCAGAGCCAGCGCGGTGACTACAACGGCAAGGTGCTCTCGATCCGCGCCGAGGACCTGCGCTCGCTGGCGATCATTTACGACATGTCCCCCGGCGAGCTGACCGACCAGCTCATCGAGTGGGGCGTGCTCCCGCCGGAGGCCCGCCCGGTCCACCGGGACTGAAACGACCCGCCGCCGGGCGAGATGGGCACGGGTACCTGGGGAAGGGCTACCCGGCCTGCTCGTCGAGCAGGGTCACGGTGCCGGCATCGCCGTCGAGGAGTACCCGCGCGCCGTCCGGGATCCGCCGGGTCGCCACGCCCGTGCCGAGCACGGCCGGGATGCCGTACTCGCGGGCCACGATCGAGCTGTGGCTCAGCGGTCCGCCGATGCCGGTGACCACACCGGCGGCCATCGCGAACAGCGGTGTCCAGGCCGGCGTGGTGATGCTCGCGACGAGCACGTCCCCGGGCTGCATCCGAGCGAGCTCCCGCGGCCCGGCGAGGACCCGGGCGATGCCGACGACCCGTCCGGGGCTCGCCCCGGTACCGGAGAGCACGGCGCCCTGCTGGTCGGACGACGCGGCCGGCATCAGACGCTCCATCCGCCCCCACCAGGTGCTGCGCGGGAGCAGCTGCGGGGGTGTGACGCGGCGCCGCGCCCGGGCCGCGGCCCGTCGCCGGCGCACCGGGCCCGCCAGGGAGCCCTCCGGTGCCTCGATCTCCTCCCGGCGCAGCCAGTAGACGTCGTCCGGACCCTCCACGACACCGTCGGCGGTGAGCCTGCGACCCAGCTCGTCGAGCATCCGGCGCAGCTGCGGCCAGGCCAGACCGACGTCGGCCAGCGCGTCCTCCCGGATCGGCGCGGCGGTCTGGGCCCAGCGCAGAAGCCGGGTGAACAGCCTGCGCCGCACCGGATCCAGCCTGGCCGACACGTCCGCGGTGGCAGCCTCGCGGCGGGCGGCGGAGGCGCGCTGACGCTCGTGCGGGTCGGATCCTCCGCCACCGAGCTGGAAGCGCAGGGTCGCCAGCAACGGCTCCGGATCGTCCGCCGGGACGGCGTTGACGAAGTCCAGGTTGTAGACGGTGTGGCCGTGCTCGCGCAGGTGTTCCCGGAACCGCCCGGCCCAGTCGGCCCACGCGGCCGGGTCCACCCCGTCCGGCTCCCGGTCGGCGGCCAGCAGCGCCGCGCCCCCGGACGGCGGGGTGTCCCGCAGCACCGCGGCCAGCGCGTCGTCCCGGCTGCGGGTCCAGGTGGCAAGGTCGTAGAGCGACTTCTCGGCCCGGATCGGCGCGCTGTCGAAACCGAGCAGGAACGCCGTGGCCGGTGGGTCCCCGACCCGCCGGACCACGGACCCGTAGAAGCGGGTGAACGCGATCTCGCTGGTCACCGCGATCGGAATGATCGTCTGCACGGCCGTGTAGTAGGTGGTGCCGGCGTCGAGCAGCTCGGCCACCCCGGCCATCAGCTCGGCCGAGGAGATCTCGGGAAGCGGCCGATCCGCCCACGCTTCGACGGCACGGCGGTATCCGGGGTGCGCGCGTTCCGCCACCGGACGAGACCGCTGTGGCGGCCGCTGCTGCTCAACACACGGACCGCGAACGGGGTCAGCAGCAGCATCCGGCCCATCGCCGCGCGGGAGTAGCGGTAGTAGGCATAGCCGTTCACCGTGGGTAGCCCGACGTCGCCCTCGCGCACCACGTCCCGGCCCAGGATCTCGCGGACCAGTGCCTGCAGCGTCCGGGCCACCGAACCGTCGACGAGGTCGGCGAACAGCGTGCACAGCGGGTCGGGCAGCTGCTCGACGATGCTGGCGCGCACGTACAGCGCGCGCGGGTCGGGCACCGACCAGTCGCTCGGGGGGTCCGGCTCGGGGTCGGGCAGCGCGGTGACCGGTCGCGACTGCACGATCCGGAACTCCCCACCCGACCGGACCCACTCGACGTCCTGCGGGGCGCCGAAGTGCGCGGCGATCCGCGCGCCCAACCCGGCGAGCTCGCCGACCGCGGCGTCGTCGAGCACCGGCTCGGTGCGCCGGTCACCGGGTACCGGCCGTTGCGTTGTGCCCTGCCCGGTGGGCACCGTCATCACGGCCTTGTCCGCGGTGGCGCGGGACCGGATGTCGCCGCCGGGCATCGACACGACGACGTCGTCGGTGCTCACCTCGCCGCCCACCACGGACTCGCCGAGGCCCCACGCCGCGGACACGACGGTCTCGTCCCGGCGGCCGGTGGCCGGGTTCGCGGTGAACATCACCCCGGCCGCGTCCGGGTCGACCATCCGCTGCACGACGACGGCGAGCGCGACCCCGGCCGGGTCGATCCCCCTGCGGCCGCGGTAGTCGAGTGCTCGCGCGGTCCACAGCGACGCCCAGCAGTCACGCACGGCGGCCAGCATCGCGTCCGGTCCGCGCACGTCCAGCGTGGTCTCCTGCTGGCCGGCGAAGCTGGCGCCCTCGAGGTCCTCCGCGGTGGCCGACGACCGCACGGCCAGCGGGCCCTCGCCCAGCAGGGCCACCGCGTCGTGCAGCTCGGCGGACAGCGCGGCGGGCACCGGCGCGGCGCGGAACAGGTCACGGATCCGGGCCGCCGCGCCGTCCACATCCGTACCGGCGGCCAGCTCGAGGATCCGCGGGCCGATGCCGGCGCCGTCGACGAACGCGCGGTAGGCGTCGGTGGTCAGCACGAGGCCGTCGGGCACCGGGAATCCCGCCCGGACCAGCTCGCCGAGGTTGGCCCCCTTGCCGCCGGCGAGGCCGACGTCGCCACGGCCCAGCGTGGGCAACGCGCGCACGAACGTCATGGAAGGAATTGTGCCGCGCAACGGAACTCCCGGACATCGCCGACGCGGCAGCCGGTCGCGCCGGTGGCGGGTCTACAGGGTGGCGCGCAGGTGCTCGGCGATGTCGGAGATCTGGCCGAGCACGCCGTTGACGTAGCGCGGGCTGTCGTCGGTGGACAGCGTCCGGGCCAGCTCGACCGCCTCGGTGATCGCGACCGGGTCGTCGATCTCGTCCACCCAGAGCAGCTCGTAGACCCCGATCCGCAGCAGTGTGCGGTCCACGGCCGGCATCCGGTCCACCGTCCAGTCGCCCTCGGCGTGTTCGGTGATCAGCTGGTCGATCCGGGGCAGGTGCGCGGTCACGCCCTCGACGAGCAGCCCGGCGTAGTCCGAGACCGGCGGCGCGTCGTCGGTCTCCCGGCGCTGGGCCAGTACCGCGCCCGCGGCGTCACCGCGGGCCTCGGCCTCGAACAGGATGTCCAGTGCCCGCTTGCGTGCCTTCGTCCGTGCGCGCACGTCAGACGCGGCCGAGGTACCGGCCGTCACGCGTGTCCACCTTGACCTTGGTACCGGTCTCGAGGAACAGCGGGACCTGGATCTCGGCGCCGGTCTCCAGCGTGGCCGGCTTCGTGCCGCCGGTGGAGCGGTCGCCCTGCAGGCCCGGGTCGGTGTGCGAGATGACCAGTTCGACCGAGGTGGGCAGCTCGATGAACAGCGGCGCGTCCTCGTGGAACGAGATCTGCGCGACCTGGTTCTCCAGCAGGTAGTTCGCCGAGTCGCCGACGGTCTTCTCCGGGATCGGGAGCTGGTCGAACGTGTCGCCGTCCATGAACACGAAGTCGCCGCCGTCGCGGTAGAGGAAGGTCATGTCGCGGCGGTCCACCGTCGCGGTCTCGACCTTGCTGCCGGCGTTGAACGTCTTGTCGACGACCTTGCCGGTCATCACGTTCTTCAGGGTGGTGCGCACGAACGCGCCGCCCTTGCCCGGCTTGACGTGCTGGAACGCCGTGACCGACCACAACTGGCCGTCCAGGTTCAGCACCAGGCCGTTCTTCAGGTCGTTGGTCGAAGCCACGTGCGCGTTCTCCTGCTCGGGTCGGTGTACTGCGTCGTTCGTGATGGTCGGTCCCGGGCCGCGGTCGCCGCGCCCCGGGTGCTCCCCGGCGGGACGGCTCCGGTCGCGACCGGACCGGGTGCGCCACCGCCACGGGCGGTGCGCACGATCCCGCCCAGCCTACCGGTGCGGTCTCCGGGCCCGACGTGAACCCGTCCGAGCTGCCGGGACGACCGCTGATGAACCTCTCGCGGATCTCCTAACCTCGTCATCGACGCCCCGGGAGGCCGCCGTGACCGAACGACCCGAACCCTCCGCGCGCAACGAGCCGCCGGATGGGCAGGTGCCTGGTGCCGCCGGTGCCAGTGCCGCCGGTGCCCGTGCTGACGGCGCCCGTGCTGACGGTGCGAGGCCCGCGGCCCGTCCTCGTCCCGGTACCGGGCGGCCAGGGCGGCCCTCGCTCGGCTGGACCGAGCTGGTCGTCGGTGTGCTCGTCTACCTGGTCCTGCTGGCCCTCGTCCTGGCCCCTGCCACGCAGGTGCTGATCGGCCTGGGGGCGCCTCCCGGTATCGCGCTGACCGCGGTGGCCCCGGTGACCGCGCTGATCGCGGCGGTAGCCGCCCTGGCCGTGCGCGTCCGGTGGGCGCCGGCACTGGGCATCCGGTCGACCACCCTGCGCTGGCTGCTCGTCGCCGTCGCGGCCGGTCTGCTCACCAAGGTGGTCACGGTCGGCGCCATCCTCGCCTACCAGGCGCTGACCGGGGACCGCTCCAACCCGCAGGAGGTCCTCACCAACTCCGCGGCCGGTGGCGGGTGGCAGCTCGCGGGCCTGTTGCTGTTCGGGGCGGTGCTGGTACCCCTCGGCGAGGAGCTGCTGTTCCGCGGGCTGATCTACGGATCGTTGCGACGGTATGGGGTCCTGCTCGGCCTGATCGTGAGCTCGGTCCTGTTCGGCCTCGCGCACGGGCTGAACGCGGTGCTGGTCGCGGCGGTCGTGCTGGGTGCGGTGAACGTCGTGCTCTACGAACGGTCCCGCTCGATCTGGGTCCCGATGCTCAGCCACACCATGTTCAACGCGTCCGCGTTCGTCCTGGCCGCGGTGCTGATGTGAGGTCTGGAGCCTCTGGTGCCCGGCGCCGAACTCGACGACCGGCACGACGGCTCCGCGTGACGCTCGACCGGCGCAGCACCTCGACGGACAGGTCGGACGAGACACTCCCGGCCCCTTTCCGCTGTCGGCCGTTGCCGCGGGCCGGGCCGG
>JAKDNL010000267.1 GCA_030451825.1 Pseudonocardia sp.
CCGCCCACTTCTCCATAGAACCGGGTCGCCATGCGTCGGGGCGGCGTGACCACAGGTCGGTCGGCTAGGGCCCGTCCGACCTCCTCAGCCAGCGCCCGAGCCCGCGGTAGCGCCCGCCACATCCATGCGCCCAACGCGCCCGTGTAGAACGACAGTTGAATGACAGTGGTTCGCCGCCACCAGGCCGCCGCGATACCGAGGGCGTGCCGCCACCAACCCGCGGTCGGGTCGGTCCGCTGGCGCCTTCGTCATCCGTTGCTCGTGTTCATGAGGCCGTCGCCGAGCAGGAACGCGGTGAGCGTGATGGCGGCGACGGCCACCCACAGCAGGAGGAAGAACCAGGCGGGGTGCAGCGGCCCACGAGGTGGTCGTGTCTTCGTCATCGCGCGGGGATCACGTCTTGGTCGTCGAGGGAACCGACGGCCACGACGCAGCTCCGCACGATGAACGCAGTGACGGCGAGCACGAGCAGTCCTTCGATCTCAGCCGGGGTCGCTGCCAGCTCGCCGAAGCGGTTGACGACGAAGCCGTCCCAGAACGCCCAACTGTGAGCGGCGGCGCCGAACGCGCCCGGCAGCGGGGTGACCGCGGCGACGATCGCCGTGGTGCCGCTGAAGAGCGCGAGCCCGATCAGGGGCTGTTGGTGGGCACCGAGCGCGACGGCGACAACGGCGGCGGCGATCGCGGCGGCGAAGCCGATCGCGGATCCAACACCGCTGGGCACCGGTGCTGGGCGACGGAGCTGGGGTGGTCGAGGTCGGGCACGAAGCACGCGGTCAGCGTGCCTCGCCGCCAGCGCGGGTGGGGCTCGGCGGGCCGGATCCTGACGCTGTTCTAACGGCGACGCCCGTCGGCGGCCGTTGGGTCGATGACGTGGGGCACACGGCCGTTAGGAAGCCGTCAGGATCGCGTCGGGCCCGACGTCCCGGTCGCATGCTGACGCCCGGCTACAGCCGTGCCGGCTGTAGCCGGGAGGAGGAGTGTCATGGCCGATCTGGCCTATGCGCTGGTGCTCGTCGGCGCGTTCGCGGTCCTGTTGCTGACGCTGCGGGGGTTGCAGCGGCTGTGAGCGTGGCGAATGTGATCGGCGGGCTGGTCGCGCTGGCGTTGATCGTCTACTTGTTCGTCGCACTGGTCCGACCGGAGAAGTTCTGATGTCGGCGACCGTGGCCGGCCTGCTGCAGATCGGCGCCCTGGTACTGGTGCTCGCGGCGGTGTACGTGCCGTTCGGCAACTACCTCGCGCACGTCTACACCAGCGAGAGGCACTGGCGCGTCGAACGCCTCCTGTATCGGATGGTCCGGGTCGACCCGGACTCCGAGCAGCGCTGGACGGTCTACGCCGCCGGCGTGCTCGCGTTCTCCTTCCTGTCGATCGTGCTGCTCTACCTGCTGCAACGGCTCCAGCCGCTGCTCCCGTTCGACTTCGGGCGGGCGGCGGTGGAGCCGTCGGTGGCGTTCAATACCGCGGTCTCGTTCGTGACCAACACGAACTGGCAGTCCTACGTCCCGGAGACGACGCTGGGCCACTCGGTGCAGATGGCCGGGCTGACGGTGCAGAACTTCGTCTCCGGCGCGGTCGGCATGGCGGTGGCGGTGGCCCTGGTCCGCGGGTTCGCCCGCTCGAGCACCGACCGGCTGGGCAACGTCTGGGTCGACCTGACCCGCGGCGTGATCCGGGTCCTGCTACCCGTCTCGTTCGTCGTGGCGATCGTGCTGGTCGGGCTCGGCGCGGCGATGTCGCTCGCGTCCGGAGTGGACGTCACCGGCGTCGACGGGCAGCAGAGCACCATTGCACTGGCCCCGGCGGCGTCCCAGGAAGTGATCAAGGAACTGGGCACGAACGGCGGCGGGATCTTCAACGCCAACTCCGCGCACCCGTTCGAGAACCCCAACGCCCTGTCGAACATCCTGGAGATCCTCCTGATCCTGGTGATCCCGGTGTGCCTGACCAGGGCGTTCGGGGTCATGGTCCGCGACACTCGCCAAGGCGTCGTGCTGGTGGCCGTCATGGGCGCGATCTGGGGCGCGTTCGTCGCGATCACCTGGTGGGCCGAGACCCACCCCAACGGGACGGCGACGCTGGCCGCGGGCGCGGCACTGGAAGGCAAGGAGGTCCGGTTCGGCATCCCGAGCTCGGTGCTGTTCGCGGTGTCCACCACCGGCACCTCCACCGGCGCGGTGGACTCCATGCACGACAGCTACACCGGGCTGGGCGGCGGGGTGCTCGTGCTGAACATGCTGCTCGGTGAGGTCGCGCCGGGCGGGGTGGGCACCGGGCTCTACGGCATCCTGGTCCTCGCCGCCATCGCGGTGTTCCTGGCCGGGCTGATGGTCGGGCGCACCCCGGAGTACCTGGGCAAGAAGCTGGGCCGGGTCCAAATCACCGCGGCCGCGATCTCGATCCTGGCCATGCCGACCCTGGTGCTGCTCGGCACCGGCGCGGCCCTCGCGCTACCCGGCGAGCTGGACGCGGCGCTGAACAACGACGGCCCGCACGGGCTGTCCGAAGTGCTCTACGCCTACGCCTCGACCGCCAACAACAACGGCAGCGCGTTCGCCGGGCTCACCGTCACCAGCGACTTCTTCCAGACCACCACCGGCCTGGCCATGCTGTTCGGCCGGTTCATTCCGATCCTGGCGGTACTCGCCCTGGCCGGGTCGGTGGCCGCGCAGCGGCGCGTCGAGCCCGGCGTCGGCAGCCTGCCCACCCACGGCCCGCTGTTCGGCGTGCTGGTCGGCGGCACCGTCGTGCTGGTCGCCGCCCTGACGTTCTTCCCGGTGCTCGCGCTGGGCCCGATCGCGGAGGCACTGTCTTGATTGGAGTCGCGCCATGACCCGGACGCTGATTCGCGACACCCAGGCCAAGCACGCCGAGCGGACCGGCCGCGGCGGCGTGACCGCGGGGGCGTTCAACGCCGGCCAGCTGGTCAGCTCGCTGCCGAACGCGCTGCGCAAGCTCGACCCCCGCGCACAGCTGCGCAATCCCGTCATGTTCGTGGTGTGGGTGGGGTCCGCGCTGGTCACCGTGCTGGCGATCCTCGACCCGAGCCTGTTCTCCTGGCTGATCGCGCTGTGGCTGTGGTTCACGGTGCTGTTCTCCAACCTGGCCGAGGCCGTCGCCGAGGGCCGGGGCAAGGCCCAGGCCGACGCCCTGCGCCGGACCAAGACCGACGCCGTGGCCCGAAGGGTGGTCACCCGAGCCGAGCCGGCCGGAGACCTGCTCGCAGGGGCGAGCATCGACACCGAGGAGGTGCCCGGCACCGCGCTGCGGGTCGGCGACCGCGTCGTCGTCGAGGCCGGCGAGACCATCCCCGGCGACGGTGACATCGTCGAGGGCATCGCCACGGTGGACGAGTCGGCGATCACCGGCGAGTCCGCGCCGGTCATCCGCGAGTCCGGCGGCGACCGATCTTCGGTCACCGGCGGCACCACCGTGCTGTCGGACCGGATCGTCGTGGAGATCACCACCAAGCCCGGTGAGTCGTTCGTCGACCGGATGATCGCGCTGGTCGAGGGCGCGCAACGGCAGAAGACCCCCAACGAGATCGCCCTGACCATCCTGCTCGCCGCGCTGACGATCATCTTCGTGCTCAGCGTGGTGGCGCTGCAGCCGATGGCCGGCTACTCCGGCGCGCAGCAGTCACTGGTCGTGCTGACCGCGCTGCTGGTGTGCCTGATCCCAACCACGATCGGGGCGCTGCTGTCCGCGATCGGCATCGCGGGGATGGACCGGCTGGTGCAGCGCAACGTGCTGGCCACCTCGGGTCGGGCCGTCGAGGCCGCCGGGGACGTCGACACGCTGCTGCTGGACAAGACCGGCACGATCACCTTCGGCAACCGGCAGGCCACCGAGCTGATCGGCGTCGGCGGGGTACCACCTGCCCAGCTGGCGACGGCCGCGCGGCTGTCCAGCCTGGCCGACACCACCCCGGAGGGCCGCAGCATCGTGGCGCTGTGCGCCGAGCGGCACCGGCTGCCCGGGGAGGCGACCCCGCGGGAGGCCGTCGCGCAGTTCGTTCCGTTCACTGCGCAGACCCGGATGTCCGGGATCGACATCGACGGCCGCCAGGTGCGCAAGGGTGCCGCCGGCGCGGTCGCGGCGTGGGTCGCCGAGCACGGGGGCAGCCGCGACACCATCGAGGTGGACACACTCACCGGCGACATCTCCCAGCAGGGCGGCACGCCGCTCGTCGTCGCCGAACGCAGCGACCGAGGCGCCCGGGTGCTCGGGGTGATCCGACTGTCCGACGTGGTCAAGCCCGGCATGCGCGCCCGGTTCGAGGAGATGCGCGCCATGGGCATCCGCACGGTGATGATCACCGGGGACAACCCGTTGACGGCGAAGGCGATCGCCGAGCAGGCGGGCGTGGACGACTTCCTCGCCGAGGCCACGCCCGAGGACAAGATGGCGCTGATCCGCCGCGAGCAGGAGGGCGGGCGGCTGGTCGCGATGACCGGCGACGGCACCAACGACGCGCCCGCACTCGCGCAGGCCGACGTCGGCGTCGCGATGAACACGGGGACGGCCGCGGCCAAGGAGGCCGGCAACATGGTCGACCTGGACTCCGACCCGACCAAGCTGATCGAGATCGTGGAGATCGGCAAGCAGCTGCTGATCACCCGCGGGGCGCTCACCACCTTCTCGGTGGCCAACGACCTGGCCAAGTACTTCGCGATCCTGCCCGCGATGTTCGTCGTGCTCTATCCCTCGCTGGGCGCGCTCAACGTCATGGCGCTCGCGACGCCACAGTCCGCGATCCTCTCCGCGGTGATCTTCAACGCGCTGGTCATCGTGGCGCTGATCCCGCTGGCGCTGCGCGGCGTGCGGTACCGGCCCTCGTCGGCCGCGCAGCTGCTACGGCGCAACCTGCTGATCTACGGCCTCGGCGGGATCGTCACCCCGTTCGTCGGCATCTTCGCCATCGACCTGCTGGTCCGACTCATCCCCGGGATCTGAACCATGTTCACTCTGCTGACGCGCCAGGCCGGTGCCGCGCTGCGCATCCTGCTCGTGATGACCCTCCTGCTGGGGGTCGTCTACCCGCTCTCGGTATGGCTGGTGTCGCGGCTACCGGGGCTGCAGGGCCACGCGGAAGGATCGATCCTCACCGTGGACGGGCGGCCCGTCGGCTCGTCACTGATCGGCATCGACCCGGTGGCCGCGGATCCGGCCGCGGATCCGTACTTCCACACCCGCCCGTCCGCGACCGCCGAGGACCCGCTCGGGATCGGACCGGCCGACCCCTCGGTGTCCGGCGGCTCCAACAAGGGCGGCTTCTCCGCCGACCTGCTCGCCGCCGTCCAGCGACGGCGCGCCGCGATCGCCGAACGGGAGGGCGTCGACCCGGCTGTGGTTCCGCCGGACGCGGTGACCGCGTCCGGCTCCGGGCTGGACCCGCACATCAGCCCCGCCTACGCCGCGATCCAGGTCCCCCGGGTCGCCCGGGTGACCGGCCTGCCGGAGCCGCAGGTGGCCCGGCTGGTGGGCGAGCACACCGACGGGCGGTTCCTCGGGTTCCTCGGCGAGCCCGGCGTGAACGTTCCCGAACTCAACCTCGCCGTGCGGGCGGCGACGCGATGAGGCCCACATCAACTCGCTCCGCGGGCCTGCCCGCGCGCGCCGCGACCCGGCTGCAGCTCCTGGCCACCGTGCTGGTCCCGAGCGCGCTCGGTTGGCCCGTGCTGTGCTCGGGGGCGACGCTCCTCGCGTCGACCGTCCGCCGCGCGCGCGGCGGCGCCTGCGGCACCCACGGCGAGACATGATGATGCCGTGACCAAGCGGGGTGAACTGCGGATCTATCTCGGGGCGGCCCCCGGGGTGGGCAAGACCTACGCGATGCTCGGCGAGGCGCGGCGGCGCGCCGACCGCGGCACCGACGTGGTCGTGGGCCTGGTCGAGACCCACGGCCGGCCGAGGACCGCCGCCCTGATCGAGGGGCTGGAGGTCCTCCCGCTCCGCCGGCTCACCCATCGCGGGGTCACGCTCACCGAACTCGACGTCGACACCGTGATCGCCCGCCGGCCGCAGGTCGTGGCGATCGACGAGCTCGCCCACACCAACGTGCCGTGTTCGCGCAACCCGAAGCGCTGGCAGGACGTCGAGGAGATCCTCGACGCCGGGATCACCGTGCTGACCACCCTGAACGTGCAGCACCTGGAGTCGCTCAACGACGTCATCGAGCGCATCACCGGGGTACGGCAGCAGGAGACCGTGCCCGACGAGGTGGTCCGCCGCGCCGAGCAGGTGGAGCTGGTCGACATCACCCCGGAGGCGCTGCGCCGCCGCCTCGCCCACGGCAACGTCTACGCCCCGGAGAAGATCGACGCCGCGATGGCGAACTACTTCCAGCCGCGCAACCTCACCGCGCTGCGGGAGATGGCGCTGCTGTGGGTTGCCGACCAGGTCGAGGTCGCGCTGCAGCGCTACCGCACCGACCCCGCCGACATCTGGGAGACCCGCGAACGGGTCGTCGTCGCGCTGACCGGCGGCCCGGAGAGCGAGACGGTGCTGCGCCGAGCGGCCCGCATCGCCAAGCGCTCCGGTTCGGCCGAGCTGTTCGCGGTGCACATCCTGCGCGGCGACGGGCTGGCCGGCGCGCCGGTCGGCTTGCTAGCCGCCCTGCGCCGCCTCGCCGAGGACGTGGGCGCCTCCTTCCACACCGTCGTCGGGGACGACGTGCCCGCCGCGCTGCTCGACTTCGCCCGCGGCGCCGACGCGACCCAGCTGGTCGTGGGCACCTCGCGGCGCTCCCGGGCCGCCCGGGTGTTCGCCGAGGGCATCGGCGCCCGGGTCGTGCAGCAGTCCGGGCCGATCGACGTGCACCTGGTCACCCACCTCGAGGCCGGCCGCGGGCTGCGGTTGCCGCGGCGGCTCAGCGCGGTGCCGGTCACCCGGCGCGTCGCCGGCTGGGCACTCGGCATCATTCTCCCGGTCGCGGCCACCATCATCGGGATCGTCGGGCGCGACCTGGTCGGGCTGTCCACCGACTTCATCCTGTTCCTGCTCGCGACCGTGGTGACCGCCCTGGTCGGCGGGCTCGGACCCGCGCTACTCGCCGCGCTCGGGGGCAGCCTGCTGCTCAACTTCTTCCTCACCCCGCCGCTGTACACCTTCACGATCAGCGAGCGGGACAACCTCATCGCGCTCATCGCGATGGTCGTGGTCGCCGTCCTCGTCGCGCTGGTCGTCGACCGGGCCGCCCGCCGCGCACGCCAGGCCGCCGAGGCCGGCGCCGAGGCCGCGCTGCTCGCCTCGTTCTCCCGCACCGTCCTCACCCGCCCCGAGCCGCTGCCCCGACTGCTGGACAAGGTGCGCGAGGCGTTCTCCCTCGACACCGTCGCGCTCCTGGCGCGACACGAAGGCCGGTGGGACCTGACGGCCTGCTCCGGCCCACCGGACTGCGCACGACCCGAGCACGCCGACGTCGACGTCGCCATCGAGCCCGACGTACACCTCGTCGGCCGCGGCCGCACCCTGCACGCCCGCGACCGGCGGCTGCTCGAAGCCGTCGGCGGGCAGGCGCTGATCGCGCTGCGCAACCAGCAGTTCGCCGCCGACGCCGCCAAAGCCAACCGCCGCGCGGACGCCACCGAGCTGCGCAGCGCCCTACTCTCCGCGGTCGGACACGACCTGCGCACCCCACTGGCCTCGATCAAGGCCGCGGCCGGCAGCCTGAGCGACCCGCTGCTTCCGCTCACCGAGCCAGACCGGATCGAGCTGGCCGCAACCATCGAAGAGTCCACCGACCGGCTCACCGCCGTGGTCGACAACCTGCTCGACTCGTCTCGCATCGCCACCGGCGCCGTCACCCCCGACCTGCGCCCGGTCGCCTACGACGACGTCGCATGGCTCGCGCTCAGCGGCCTCGACCCCCACCTGCGGCCCGTCGACCGCGTCCACGTCGACATCGACGAACACGTTCCGGAGGTCCTCGCCGACCCCGGGCTGCTCGAACGCGTCCTAGCCAACCTGCTCGACAACGCCCTGCGCCACGCCGGCGAAGTCCCGGTCGTGCTGCGCGCCAGCGCCCACGCCAATGGCGTCGAGCTGCGCGTGGTCGACAACGGTCCCGGCGTCCCCGCCGACCGCGCCGAACTGCTGTTCGCGCCGTTCCAGCGACTCGGCGACCGCGACCCCGCCGGCCTGGGGCTGGGCCTGTCCGTCGCCCGCGGCTTCACCGAAGCCATGGGTGGCTCCCTGTCCGCCGAGGACACCCCCGGCGGCGGCCTCACCATGGTCGTCCGCCTCCCGGTGGCGACCGTCGACGCGGGCATCGCGCCGTGACCCGCGTCCTCGTCGTCGACGACGACGTGCGGTTGCTGCGCGCGCTGCGCATCAACCTCGCCGCCCGCGGCTACGACGTCCACACCGCGTGCGATGGCAAGAGTGGCCTGCACATCGCCGCGCACCACCAACCGGACGTGATAGTCCTCGACCTCGGCCTACCCGACCTCGACGGGGCCGACGTCATCACCCAACTCCGCACGTTCACCACCGCGCCGGTCATCGTGCTCTCCGCCCGCACCGACTCACCCGACAAGGTCCGTGCGCTGGACCGCGGCGCCGATGACTACGTCACCAAACCCTTCGGCGTCGACGAGCTGATGGCCCGGCTCCGCGCCGCCGTCCGCCGCGCCAGCCACACCGCCGACGTCGACGAGGAACCCGTCGTCACCGACGACCTCACCATCGACCTCACTGCCAAGACGGTCCACCGAGCCGGCCAGGACATCCACCTCACCCCCACCGAATGGGAGATCCTCGAACTCCTCGTCCGCCACCGCGGAAGACTCGTCACCCGCAGCCAACTCCTGGCCCACACCTGGGGCAGCAGCCCCCGGAAAGAGACCAGCTACCTGCGCGTCTACCTCGCCCAACTCCGCCGCAAGCTCGAACC
>JAKDNL010000268.1 GCA_030451825.1 Pseudonocardia sp.
TGATCAACGACGTGATCAAGCCCGGGTACGCCGCGCTGACCGCCGACTGAGTGTGGACCGGTGCTCCGGGACATCACGTGCCCCTATCATGGTCAACGGGGTGCCAGTGCTGTCGATCGGGGCCCGGAGAGCCGTGGTGCCCCGTTGACCATGGAAAGCGCCGGTGGCGGGGCCGTAGGGGTGAGACGGCGCTGCCATGAGCGAGTCGTTCGTCGCGACCGTCGGCCCGAGGGGCCTGCTCGTGATAGCCACCGTCGGCCGGGCCGGTCGAGGTGTGGCAGACCGGTCGCCGGCCCCACCAGCGCATCATGTGCCGGTCGCTCCGAGTGCGCACCGACGCGGTGCCCACCCTACGAAAGGCGGTACCGTGCCGGACGTGCGTCGGAGATCGGTGCAGGTCGGGGCCCCGCGCCGCTACCGTGGTCGCCGTGACCCGCAGCCTCGCCCCACCCGTGCCGCGCCGCGCGCCCGCCGCGGGACCGTGGCGGGCGTGGCGGGCGTGGCGGTCGCGGCTGGAGTCGGCCGGGGTCGTCGCGTTCCGCCCCGACCGCAGCGCCGGCGCCGACCCGGCCTGCTGGCCGTGGCCGGGACTGTGGCCGTTCCGCTGGGCCGGGGCGGCGATCGTCGTGGCGACGGTGCTGTTCACCGGGCTGGACGTGCTGGCCGCGGTGACCGGCGCGCGCACCTCCGGCGTGGCCGGCCCGTGGGCCGGGCTGATGCTGCAGCTCGTCTGCGACCTGGCACTGCTGCTGGTGATGCGGTTCCCGCTGGCGGTGGCCGGGCTGATGCTCGCCGGCGGGGTGCTGTTCACCGGTACCGAGCTGGTCTCACCCGGCCTGCTGGTCCCCGAACCCACCCTGACCGGCAACCCGCTGCTGCCCGCGGCGACCGCCACCGTGGTGTTCATCCTGGTCCAGCTGCGCGGCGGGCGGGCGCCGTGGGTGTTGGTCGGGGCGCTGGTGGCACTCGCGGTGCAGCCGTGGGAGCCGGCCTGGGACACCGTGGCGCTCGGTCTGCTCGCCTCCGCCGTGCCCGCGCTGGCCGGACGGTTCGTGCAGGCCCGCCGGCAGAACCTCGCCGACCTGCGCGAGCGCGCCGAGCGCAGCGACCGCGAACAACACCTGCTGGCCGAGCGGGCGCGGGCCGAGGAACGTGCCCGGCTGGCCTCGGAGATGCACGACGTCGTCAGCCACCGGGTCTCGCTGATGGTGCTGCAGGCAGGCGCGTTGCAGGTCGCCGCGACCGACCCGGCCACCCGGGACGCGGCGGGCGCGCTGCGCGGGGCCGGGGTCACGGCACTGGACGAGCTGCGGGAGCTCGTCGGGGTGCTGCGCGAGCCCGGCCCCTCCGGCGGCGGGGAGCAGCTGGCCACCTCGCCCCGCGTCGGCCCGGAGCCGGGTGCTCCCGGGCCCGACCAGCTGGGGGAGCTGCTCGCGGCCTCGCGCGCGGCGGGGCTCGCGGTGCGGGGGACGGGGCTCGACGACCTCGCCGGGCTGCCGGCAGCGGTCGCGCGGGCGGCGCACCGGGTGGTGCAGGAGGGACTGACCAACGTGCACAAGCACGCCCCCGGGACGGAGGCCGGCGTCAGCGTGCGCCGGGCCGCGGACGCGGTCGTCGTCGAGGTCCGCAACACCGCGTGCGGCGGCGGGGCCCCGGACTCCCGCCGGACAGGCACCGCGGAGCTGGCCGCCACCGGTGCCGGCAGCGGGCTGCGCGGTCTCCGGGAGCGGATCGAGCTGCTCGGCGGGACGTTCGCGGCCGCGCCGGTGCCCGACGGCGGGTTCGCTGTCACCGCGACCGTGCCGGTGCCGCGGTGACGGCCGGGACCCCGGCCGGGTTGCGGGTGGTCGTCGCCGACGACGAACCGATGGTCTGCGCGCACCTGCGCACGATCCTCGGCGCGGCCGGCGACATCGAGGTGGTCGCCGAGGCCGCGGACGGCGCCGAGGCGGTCGAGGCCGTCGTGCGGCACCGGCCGGACGTGGTGCTGATGGACCTGCGGATGCCCGGGGTGGACGGGCTGGCCGCGATCGGCCGGATCGCCGCGCTGCCGGACCCGCCCCCGGTCGTCGCGCTGACCACGTTCGACGGCGACGACCACGTGCACCGCGCCCTGCGCGCCGGCGCCGCGGGGTACCTGCTCAAGTCGACGCCACCGCAGGAACTGGCCGGCCTGGTCCGGGTGGCGGCCGAGGGCACACGGTGATGACCCGGTCCGCGGCCCGCTCGCTGGTCACCGGCGCGGCCGGGCAGCGTGACGCCCGCAGCTCCGCCCGCCGACGGCTGGCGACGCTGACCGAGCGGGAACGCGACGTCGTCGCCCTGCTCGCCGACGGCGCCGCGAACGCCGCGATCGGGCGGGCGCTGCACCTGACCGAGGCGACCGTGAAGGGGTACGTCTCGCGCGCGCTGGACAAGCTGGACTGCGCCAACCGCACCCAGCTGGGCCTGCTGGCCCGGGAGGCCGGGATGGGCGGCGCAGAACGGAGCTGAGGGCTCGCCGTGCCCAGCCCGGGGTCCGGGCGCAACCGGCCCGGTGCGGGGCTCAGCGCAGGCGAAGCCGGCCGCGCAGGGTGGCCACCAGCTCGCCCCACTGCTCCGCCTCGGGCCCGAACGGCGGGCTCGGCGCCATCCGGGTCGGGTCCGGGCGCACGATGAACGACACCAGCCAGCCCAGCCGCGACGACTCGACCAGCGCGTTCGCCGGCTCGTCGTCCCGGGCCCACTCGCCGACGTCGAGCAGCAGCTCGGAGGCCAGGTCGAGCTGCACCGGGTCCATGTCCAGCACACCCTCGGCGAGGTCTTCGCCGATGCCGGTGAGCACGTAGGTGTTCATGTCCTCGACGGTCGCCTCGAGCTCCCCGACGTGTGCCGCGTCGAGAACCTCCTGCCAGGTCGACGCACCGGCCAGGTCGGTGTGCGCGACGACCTCACCGTCCGGGTCGGCCAGCGCACGGACCAGGGCGCGCTCCGAGGAGAACACGTCGATCCGGCCACCGGACCCGAGGAACACCGGCTTGTCGTCGAGGTAGCAGCGCAGGGTCACGACCTCGCCGTCGGACGTCTCGATCCGGATCGGGTCGATGCCGACCTCGCCCCAGAACCCGACCGGCTGATCCGGGTCGTCGGGGGAGTCGACGACGGCGCCCCGGCCGTCCGCCTCGGCCTCCAGCTCGGCGTCGTCGAGGTCGTCCTCGTCGTCGGTCGCCTCGTCCTCGGCCGCGGCCAGCGCCACCGCCTCGGCGCGGGACTTCTCCAGCGCGGGCCCGTCGATCTCGGGTGTCGCGACCAGCTCGTCGAGGGCGTCGACGATCTCGTCCCAGCTCTCGCCGATGGTGTGCGACAGCGCGGACCACTGCTTGGCGCCCTCGCGCCCGGCGAAGGCGACCGCCCCCTGGCGCAGCAGGTCGAAGCCCGGGTCACCGTCCAGGATCCGGGTGACGTTCTCCAGGTCGCAGACCTCGGCCAGCGATCGGATGATCGAGACCGTCTCGTCGAGCTCGCCGATCGTCCAGCCGTCCGGATCGCCGGCGGCGACCTCGGGCAGGCCGACGACGTCGAACCGGTGGTTCTCGTCCGGGGTCAGCTCACCGACCGACAGACTCGGTACGACCGACCACGCCGGATGGTCGGTGAGGTCGTGCTCGGGGGCGGTCCGGACGTAGGCGGCCAGCCCGGCCACCTCGTCGAAACCGAACACGGCCTCCTCGTCGCCGAGGAAGGCCTCCCACTCCTCACCGTCCTCGCGCCACCGGGGAGCCCAGAGGGTGACCACGTCTCCCCGGGTGAGGGCGAGCTGGATCGGGACGATGTCGCTTGCCACGCCGCGAGCCTATCGTCGGCCCCCGACACCCCGCGCCCTCGCCCGGCCCGTCCCGCCACACCGGCGCGACCGCCCCTCCTCCGGCGACCCCAGGCGGGTCAGGCCCGGCTGTGCAGACGGACCACGCCGATGGACACGTCCTCCAGACCACCGCGGTCGAAGTCCCTGCGGAGCTGATCCGCCTTCACCGTGGCCGTCATCCCGTCGAACGGCCCGTGCGCGTCCACCTCCCCGGTCTGCGGGTCCACCGCGAGCACGACGTATCCGTCGCACTGTGTAAGTTTTTCCGCCGCAGCGATCAGGGTCGCCTCTTCGGAAGTCGTGTTCTCCGGCACCGGATCACCTCCTCGTCACCTAGTACAGCGTCGGCGGGGGCTCCGGTGTGACACCGTTTCGGCCATACCACCCGTTCGGGTCAGGTGAATCCTCAATTCGGCGACCATGAATGCTGTTCGTGGCAGCCACTGCGGTACGTCACGCGACCGAGGGAGCGGAGGGCGCATGATCTGCGACACATGGTCACCCGGAGCCATCCGTGTAGTCGCTGTCACGCAACGCCTCCCGGGTCGGTCGGAGATCACTCGGGCGGGCCGGGCGGACCGTCCGACCCGGTTGGAGTCTCACTCGTCGGGGCAGTTTCGCTGCTCACGTTGAGTGAACGGTGACACACGTCCGTGTCGAGATCGTCCGAGGTGCCGGGCCGGGACGGTTGTCGGTGCCGGATGTCAGGATCGGTCCATGCGCACCCTCCGCACGCCGTCCGAGCGGTTCACCGGACTCCCCGGCCCCCGGATCGCTCACCGCTACGCCGACGTCGGGGACGGCGAGGGCGGGACGCTGCGGATGGCGTGGGCCACCGCCGGGCCCGACGACGGTCCGCCGGTCCTGCTCCTGCACGGGGAGCCGACCTGGTCGTTCCTCTACCGCACGATGATCCCGGTGCTGGCCGCCGCGGGTCTGCGGGTGATCGCACCGGACCTGGTCGGGTTCGGCCGCTCGGACAAGCCGGCCGAGATCGCCGACCACACCTACGCCCGGCACGTCGAGTGGACCCGCGAGCTGGTCGTCGACGTGCTCGGGCTCGGGGGTGTGACGCTGGTCGGGCAGGACTGGGGCGGCCTGATCGGGCTGCGCCTGCTCGCCGAGCATCCGGACCGGTTCGCCCGGGTGGTGGCCGCCAACACCGGGCTGCCCACCGGGGACCACGACATGCCCGAGGTGTGGTGGCGGTTCCGCCGTGCGGTCGCCAAGGCCGGCGCGGCCGGGACGCTCGACGTCGCCCGCCTGGTCGAGTCCGGATGCGTGCATCCGATGTCCGAGGACGTGCGTGCCGCCTACGCCGCCCCGTTCCCGGACCAGTCCTACGCCGCCGGCCCGCGGGCGATGCCGCTGCTCGTCCCGACCCGCCCGGACGACCCGGCGACGGAGGCCAACCGCGCGGCCTGGGACGTGCTGCACGGCCTCGACGTCCCCGTCCTGTGCGCGTTCTCCGACTCCGACCCGATCACCGGGCCGATGCGGGCGGTGCTGGCACGCGAGCTCCCCGGCGCCGCCGCCCGGGCGCACCCGACGATCGCCGGTGCCGGGCACTTCCTGCAGGAGGACGCCGGTCCGGAGCTGGCCGCCGAGATCGTCCGGTTCTGCGGATGAGGGCTCCGGACGAACGACCGGTCACGCCGCCACGGGTCGCGCGGCCCGCCGGCCCGCCGGAACCGTCCGCGCCGTCCCGATCCGCCGAGGAGCACGCCGGATGGGGCTGCGCGCGGATCGGCGAGTTCGCGGCCAGGGTGCCGGCGCAGCCACCGGTCCCGTTCTGGTGGCGCTGGCTGCCGCGCTGGCTGCAGCCGGGTCCGCTGTGGGCCTCGCGCAACGACGTCGTCGCGACGCTGTTCGGCGACCCGACCGACGAGATCCGCACCGCGTGGCTGGGCCGGATGGACGCCGGCCCGCAGGACCCCGCGCGGGACCTCGACACCCGGGTGGTGGACCGCTTCGCGGACCGCGAGCAGATCTCGGTCGCACTGCTCGGTGACCCGGGCGAGGGCGACGCGTCGCAGTACGTCGTGCCACCGGTGCTGGAGCGGGTCGCGGCCGACACCGACCTGGCCGTCGTCGTCAGCGACGTGATCTACCCGGCGGGCGGGGTGGGCGAGTACGAGGACCGGCTGCACCGGCCGTACACCGGCTATCCCGGACCGATCTACGGCCTGCCCGGCAACCACGACTGGTACGACGACCTGACCGGCTTCATGGCCACGTTCTGCGGCCAGGCCCCGGACGACGGCCCGCCGCGCGTGCCCGGCCCCGGTCCGGCCTGGAAGCGGTGGCTGCGGCGACGCCTCTGGCGGGCCGCGCCGCTCGGGACCGCGGAGCAGGTCGAGCGGATGCGGGCCCGCTGGCGGGGAGAACCGGGCCAGCAGGCCACCCAGCCCGGCCCCTACTGCGCGATCGACGCCGGCCCGGTCCGGCTGGTCCTGATCGACACCGGGCTGCACGGCGGCATCGACGCGGACCAGGCGGACTGGCTGCGCGAGGTCTCCTACGCCGACGACCGGCCGAAGATCCTGCTCACCGGCAAGCCGTTGCTGACCTACGGCGCACCCCGGCCGTGCCCGGTGCGCGACCCGCGCCCGGACGGCCCCCGCTCGGTGGACGAGATCGTGACCGACCCGCGTGCGCACTACATCGCCGCGATCGGTGGCGACGACCACGCCTACCAGCGCTACCCGGTGACCCTGGCCGACGGCCGGACCCTGCTGTACCTGGTCGCCGGCGGCAGCGGTGCGTTCCTCTCGGCCACACACACCATCCCGAACCTCGACGGCATGCCGGTCGCCGTCGCCGAGGACGACTTCCGCTGCTACCCGCTGCGCGGCGACTCGCTGGCCTACTTCAGCCGTCGCTACGACCGGGTGTTCGGCCTCGGGCTCGGCAAGCTGGTGCTGAGTCCGGGCGAGGCCACCGCGCTCGTCGCGGAGCGGCTGCACATGGACCCACCGCGCGGCACCGAGGTGGAGCCGGGGGTGTGGGCGAGACGGATCGAGCCGGCGCTGTTCCGGCTCCCCTCGCGCGGCTCGGCGCCGGGGCACAACCTGATGTCGGTGCTCTTCGACGGCGACACCCCGCCGCTGTTCAAGTCGTTCCTGCGCCTGGACGCGACCGCGGACGAGGTGGTGATCGGCGCGTGGGCTGCCACCGGCTGCCTCGAGCACGAGCAGCACCCGGTGTGCGAGGACCGGATGCGTGCCCGCCGCGGCGCGGACGGGAGGTGGAGCTGGACCAGCGAGACCCCCGGTCGCGCGGCACCCTGACGGCGCCGCGCGGTGACTACCCTGCGGGACATGGACGTGCGTCTGGTCGACCATCCCCTGGCGCGGGCGCGCCTGTCCAGCATGCGCGACGCGCGCAACGACAACGCGACGTTCCGGGCGGCGCTGCGCGAGCTGACGGTGATGCTGGTCTACGAGGCCACCCGGGACGCGCCGCTGGCCGAGGAGCAGCTGCACACCCCGGTGGCCCGTACCGTCGGCTACCGGCTGGCGACGCCGCCGGTGCTGGTCCCGGTGCTGCGCGCCGGGCTCGGGATGGCCGACGCCGCTCTGAACCTGGTCCCGGAGGCCCAGATGGGCTTCGTCGGGATGGCCCGAGACGAGACGACGCACCTCCCGGTGCCCTACATGGAGTCGTTGCCGGAGTCGCTGGTCGGGCGGCCGGTGTTCGTGCTCGACCCGATGCTCGCCACCGGCGGCTCGCTGGTGCACACGATCGAGCTGCTCACCGCCCGCGGCGCCGACGACGTGACGGCCATCTGCGCGCTCGTCGCGCCGGAGGGTGTGGCGCGGCTGCGCGAGAGCGGGCTGCCGGTCCGGCTGGTCACCGCCAGCATCGACGAGCGGCTCAACGACTCCGCGTTCATCGTCCCGGGCCTGGGGGACGCCGGGGACCGGCAGTTCGGAGCGGTCTGAGCGCCGTGCGCCCGCATCCGCTGCGCCGCGCCGCTGGTCGGCGTGCTCGCGGTCACGCCGGGGGACCGGATCGAGGCCTGGCGCGACGGTCGCCGCGTGTAGGGGACTACTTCTGTTCGGCGACCGCCCGGATCCGCTCCAGCGTCTCGGTCATGCCGCGCACGTTCGTCCTGCGCCGCGCCCGCCCGGCGATCGCCCAGTAGATCCTCGTCCCGAGGCTCTGCTCGAGCGCGAACGACTCGGTGACATCGGTGCCGTCGCCGTTCGGGGAGAAGCGGTAGTGCCAGTTGTTCACCCGCAGCGAGCCGGCCATGACGGCGAACCCGAACTCGCGCCCCGGCTCGCACGCGGTGACCTTGCAGACCGTCCAGTACATCGGCCCGCGGCCGTTGCGCTTGACGTGCCCGCGGAACCGGGCGCCGAGCGCCGGCCCGCTCGCGCCGTCGAGCCACTGCGCCTCGAGCGTCTCCGGCGAGAACCGGCCGGTGTTGCGGACGTCGGAGACCAGTTCCCAGACCTGCTCCGGCGGCGCCTTCATGTGCACAG
Organism: Pseudonocardia sp.; assembly: GCA_030451825.1. Classification (GTDB taxonomy): domain Bacteria; phylum Actinomycetota; class Actinomycetes; order Mycobacteriales; family Pseudonocardiaceae; genus Pseudonocardia. The sequence goes on from JAKDNL010000268.1 coordinate 8,335, forward strand.
TGACCTCGTCGCGCACGCGCGTCCTCCTACGAATCCATGATCCCGGCGGCCACCGTGGCCCCGAGCTCCCAGCATGCCTCCCGAGCGTCCGCGTCCGGGGCACCGGTGATCGTCACCGGCGCGGCGGCCGGCGTCCAGCCCATGCCGTCGGCGATCGTCGTGACGGCCCGCACCGCGCCCGTGGTGTCCGAGCCGCCGTGCACCCACAGGCCGTAGGGCAGACCCCTCGTGTCGTCGCCGCACACGTAGAAGACCTGGTCGAAGAAGTGCTTGAGCGCACCGGACATGTAGCCGATGTTCGCCGGGGTGCCGAGCAGGACGCCGTCGCAGGCCAGCAGGTCGGACGCGGTCGCGGCCAGCGCGGCACGGGCGCTCACCTCGACGCCGGTGATCTCCGGGTCGCTCGCGCCGCGGCGCACCTCGGCCAGCAGCTCCGCGGTGGCCGGGGACGGCGTGTGGTGGACGATCAACAGTCTGGACATCGCCCGTCATTCTGCCGTCGAACCACGACCGCGGCGGCCTTTACTGGCCTGGTCACGA
>JAKDNL010000269.1 GCA_030451825.1 Pseudonocardia sp.
GCGCCAGGACCAGCACCCCGGCCAGTGACACAGAGCCCGCCAGCGACCCGCGCACCAGCCAGCGGCGGGTCAACCGCTCTCCCGGTCATAGCCAGGCCGCAGCCCCTCAGTCGGGGGCCCCGGTCGGGCCACTACCCCAGCAGCAGCCACCCGGCCCACCCGTGACCGCGGAACCTTCCGGCCCGGACGAGACGCTCCGCGCGGACGAGTCCGCTGAGCCGGCGCGCGGCCAGCCCCCGGTCCGGCCGACGACGATTCCGCCGGCCACTTCACCGCCTCTGGCGGCGCCACCGACGGCGATGCCGCAGCAGGCCGCGCCACTGCCGAGCGGAGCCGAGCTGGCCGACCCCGCGCCTCGCGCACCCGGGCTGTCCCACGAAACGCTCGCCCGGCGCCGCAGTGAGCGGCCGACGATGGGGTGGCGCGCCGCGTTGTACGCGCTGACCGGTTTGAACCCCGGCCCGTCGGAGGTCGAGTCCCGCCGGAACGCGAAGATCGCGAGGATCAAGGCGCCGCTACCGGGCTGCTTCAAGCTGGCCGTCGTCTCCCTCAAAGGCGGGGTCGGGAAGACCACCACCACCGGGCTACTCGGGCTGACGCTGGCCGAGCACCGCGGCGACCGCGCCATTGCCCTCGACGCGAACCCGGACGCCGGAACGCTGGCCGAACGTCTGCTCGGCTACGAACCGCAGGTCACCGTGCGCGACCTGCTCGCCAATATCGACCGCATCGAGACCCTGACCCACGTCGACCCGAGCCGCGCGCTGTCCGGGTACACCGCCCTCGCCGGGCGCCTCCACGTCCTGGCCAGCGAGCAGGACCCCGCGATGTCGGAGATGTTCAACAGCGAGGAGTACGCGGCCGTAAGCCGACTGCTCTCCCGCTTCTACAACATCATCCTGACCGACTCCGGGACCGGGCTCGTGCACTCGGCGATGCAGGGCACCCTCGATAACACGCACTCCCTGGTGATCGTCGGCGCTCCGACTGTCGACGGCGCATCGCGCGCCGCGAAGACGTTGGATTACCTGGCCGCCCACGGATTCGAGCAGATGGTCCGCAACGCCGTCGTCGCGCTGTCCTGCGACCGGCACTCCGACGACATCAAGCGAGACGTGATCGTCGATCACTTCGCCGAGCGGGTCCGCGCCGTCGTCGAGATCCCCGCCGACCGCCACCTGGCCATGGGCGGCATGATCGACCTGCGCTACCTGGCCGAGCCGACCCGAGACGCCGCGCTGGACCTGGCCGCCGCGGTCACCGACGCGTTCAACGGGCAGCACCACGTCACGCAGAGCACCGAACCACGAGCGCGGGCCGGGCAGCGCTGATGCCCACCGCCCTGATCACGACCGCGATCACGGCGACCACTCTGGTCGCCGCGGCTGGACTCGCCCCGGCCGCGCCCGACGGCGGCCAGGCGTCGTGTGCGTTCCGGATCACCGCGACGCACGTGCTCGCCGAGCTGACCGGCAACACCACGCCGGAGGGCAACCGGCTCCGGGAACTACTCCTCGACTCCGGGGTCGGGAAGAAGGGCTTCCTGCCCGACCGCTGCATCACCGGAGGCGGCGACCAGGGAGGCGACCAGGGAGGCGACCCGGACAGCGGGGCGGGCTCCAACGACGCTGGAGGGAACGGGGGGTCTGCTCCCGAGCCCGGTACCGGCGACGACGGGGGCTCGTCTGGTTCTGACTCCGGGAGCGGCTCCGGCGGCGACACCAGCGCCGGCGGCGGCCAGGGCGGTGGTGCCGATCAGGGCGCCACCGCGGCCGAGGCGCTCGGATGGGGCCAGCCGGACAAGGTCGACGAGTTCGAGAACGGGACGGAGGGCTGGAACCTCTACGACGGGCCCGGGCACGCTGGCAACGGCACCCGCTCCCCCGACGCCGCCTCCGTCGAGAACGGGATCCTGACGATCAACGGCTCCGGGGACGGCACCACCGCCGGGATGGCCTGGGGTGACGGGCAGAAGTACGGCCGCTGGGAAGGCCGGATGAAGGCCCCCACCGGCAGCCCGTCCTACAACGCGTTGTTCTTGCTCTGGCCGTCGGAGGAGAACTTCCCGGTCGGCGGCGAGATCGACTTCGCCGAGATCTCCGACTCCTCACGCCAGAAGGTCGACCTCTTCCTGCACTACGGCGAGGACAACAGCCAGGTCCAGGGCGACGTCGAGGTCGACGCCACGCAGTGGAACAACTGGGCGGTCGAGTGGACCCCCGACGGCGTCACCGCGTTCCTCAACGGCAAGGAGTGGTGGAACACCACCGACACCTCGATCCTGCCGCCCGGCCCGATGCACCTGTGCATCCAGCTCGACTGGTTCCCCAAGGGCGACTCCGAGACCGGGCAGATGCAGGTCGACTGGGTCAAGCAGTGGTCCCTCGACGGCGGCGCCAGCGCCTCCGGCGACCAGGGCTCTGCTGACTCCGGCGGCGACACCGGCGCGTCCTCCGACGACGCCGAGAGCAGCGGCGACGCCGCACAGACCGACCAAGCATCCGGCTCGCAGTGAGCACCCCGACCTCACCTCTCGGAGCATGACCATGTCGATACCCAAGCCTGGGATCCGCACCTCGGCCGCGGCGCTGCTGCTGGCATCCGCTCTCACCGGCGGCGTCGCCGTGGCCACCGGGCCCATCGCGCAGGTCTCCCGGACCTGCGACATCGAGACATCGGCGAAGACCATCGCCAAGGGCCGCCAGCTGGTCACCGCCCTACGGCTCCAGGGCGGCACCGACCCGGCCAAGGTCGCGCTGGCGAAGAACCTCCGGCAGATGGGACTCCGTCCGGCCGTCGCCGAAGGGTGGCGCCAGCAGATGGTCGACGTGTCCGACCGGCTCCACGGCACCACCGACCCGCAGCTGCACCGGGTCGCGGTCACTCTGGCCCGCGCCGGGGTGGGGCCGACACCGGCCGACCTCACCCGACCCGAACCGCCGGGTCCTGCGCAGGACCTCGGTAACGCCGTCGGCGCTGGCGCAGATAGCGCACTCGGTGGCGCTGTCGCCGGCGCTGATGACGCGATGAAAGCCGTCATGGCCGCGCCGCCACCTCCCCCAGCGCCCGGCCCTGGCACCAACAGCGACAGAGCCCGCGGGGAGAAGACCTCCGCCGGTTCGGCTCCCCGGGACCGGGTCGCCGTGCCCACCGCATGCGGCGGCACCAGCACGAAGGCGACCACGCCCACCACCGGCGACGAACCACCCGAGACCGCGCCGGACAACACCGGGAAGGCCCGGCCGACGGCCACGCGAGCACCGGCAAACACCGAGCCCGCGTCCGCGGTTCCCCTGCCCTCGTTCAGCGCGACCGCGGCGCCCACCCCCGACCCGCCGGACGACACCGGAACCGACACACCACCCTCGGACTCCTCCGCACCGCCGAACGCGACACCGGACCCCGACGAGTCCACCTCGCTCCCGGACCCACCGGAGACCGACTCCGGCGCCGGCGCCGGAGACGCTGGCGATGGGGCCAACGCTCCGTCCGCAGGCTCGGGCGGCGACGACCTGGACCAGGCCGCCGCCGCCATCCAGCTCGTCTCCCAGCTCCTCCAGGTGCTCGGTGGTCACACCGGAGACCAAGACGCGCAGGACCTGATCAGCCAGCTCGAACAGCTCGACCAGGCCGGCGATTCGTCGTCGGGCACCGACTCGCAGGACAGCACCACCTCACCCACGCCCACCGAGCAGGACCCGGCCGACGACGCAGGCCAGAACGCCGACTCCTCCAGCAGCGCTGACCCGACCGACTCGACGCCAGAGAGCGGCAACGAGTCCAACAGCGCCGAGCCGGACCCCCCGGAGGACTCGGGCACTGAGGACACCTCGGCCGAGACCCCGAGCACCCCAGCAGACGAAGCAGGACCCACCGAGCCCGGTGACGCGACCGATGCCGGGAACACCTCGACCGACCTCGGCTCCCTCGAACAAGACCTCGCCCAGCAGGTGGCCGACGCCGCAGACACCGACCCGGTGGCCGAAGAGATGGCGTCCAAGCTGGAAGCAGCCGGAATCTCGACCGACGGCAGCGACACCAGCACCGACGACGACTCGGACTCGGCCGACACAACATCGGACGAGGACGGTGCCGGTGACCAGCCCGGATCCGACGAGCAGGCCGGCGGGGACAGCTCCGGTGACCAGGGCAACGGCGACCGAGCCGACGACGGCGGGGATAACTCCGGCGACCAGACCGGCGAGGACGGCGGCGGCGACGACCAGCCCGGCGGCGACGACCAGGCCGCCGACGGGGACCAGGCCGCCGACGGGGACCAGGCCGCCGACGAGGACCAGGCCGCCGACGAGGACCAGGCCGCCGACGAGGACCAGGCGGAACCGGCGCCGGGTCCGTCGGAAGCAGGGTCGAGTACTCCGGATGGCACGTGGGACAAGCTGGCGCAGTGTGAAAGCTCCGGTGACTGGGCAGCGGACACTGGCAACGGCTACGAGGGGGGCCTCCAATTCGATCCGGCTACCTGGCAGGCGTTCGGCGGAAAGGGCTCGGCGGCCGATGCGAGCCGTGAAGAGCAGATCGCGGTCGCCGAGAAGGTCCAGGCCGAGCAGGGCTGGAACGCCTGGCCGAGCTGCACCCGCCAGCTCGGGATCAGCTGAGCCATGCCGGTCATGCCCGCTCGCACGCTGCGGGCCCTCACCCGCTCCGCTCTCGCCGCGGCCCTGATCGCCGCTGCGCTCGCCGGCGATACCGGGCGGCCGGCCACGCCCGTGGCCGCGATGTGGGTCGCCGAGGCCCAACCCGTAGCGCCGGCCACCACCACGCGGCCGACGGCGGGTACGCCCGCGGTCCCGCTGGACAGCGATTTCGCCTCCAGCACGGTCGGGGTCCTGGTCGTCGACGGCGGCACGCACCAGTGTTCCGCGGCGATGGTCGCCTCGGAGTCCAAGCGGCTGCTGGCCACGGCCGCGCACTGCGTGTGGTGGGACGGGCAGTGGACCTTGGACGGCGCGTACTTCGTCCCCGGGGCCCGTGACGGCGACGAGCCGTGGGGACGATGGCCGGTGCAGGCGGCATGGGTGCCGGTGAGCTGGCAGCAGGCACGCAGCTCGATCGAGTCGGTGGCCTCCGACCACGACATCGCGTTCGCCCGCCTCGCCGACCGTGATGGGCAGCTCCCCGAGGACGTCCTCGGTGGGCAGGGCATTCGTTTCGACGCGCCTCGAAATATGACCGTGTCCGCGCTCGGCTACCCGGCGGCCAGGCAGTACGACGGGTCGCAGCTCCAGCGCTGCACCGGCCAAGCCCAGACCCAGCAGATGGGTGAGGACGGCGACCAGATCCTGGTCATGTCGTGTGACATGACCGAAGGCTCCTCCGGCGGGCCGTGGCTAGCCGGCGACAGCGCCACCGACGGGAAGGGCCGGATCGTCGGGGTGGTCAGCGGCGGGTCCGGGCCCGATCTGGTCTCTGCCCGCCTCGGTCGAGAGGCCGAGCAGGTCTACGCCGACGCCGACGCCGCGGCGGACGGAGCTGCGGGGCGAGACTGAATCCTCGGTGCCGATCACGGGGGGCCTGGGCGGGCCTACTCGATCGGGCACCGCGCTCTGACCCTGACCAGTGACTCAGGCGGCTCACTGGTCAGGGTCAGCTACTTCGCGGGGGCCGCTGCGAGGGCTACCGCGAGCAGCTTGCCCGCCTTCGCCGGCGACACCCCGAGAGCGCGGCCAACCTCCCGGGCACTGAGCCGGCGCCCCTCCGTCTCGGCGGCGGCGACAAGTGCCGTCGTCCGGGCACGCAGCTCGCCCTCGCTGGCCCCGTTCTTCGGGCGCCGCCCGCTCCCGGCGCCGCGACCTGGCCGGTTCGCCAGCCACGTCGCCAGCGTGCCGCGCCGGTAGTGCTTCTGCCCGTGCAGCACCGCATCCGGGTCCGGGACCAGGCCGCGATCACGTTCGTCGTAACGCAGCCACGTCGTCAGCTCGATCCCGGCCAGCGCGGCGGCCTCGCTGGCATCGAACAGGTCATCCGGGCTGTCGACCGTCGGCAGCTCCGGCACCGGCTCCCCGACCACGAACGCCTCCACCTGGGCTCGGTCCCACAGCCCCGCCCGGCGCCCTCCTGGCTGGTTCACCGGCCCCGGGTGGCCCCGCTGCGTCCACGGCCGCCGGCGCTCCGTTAGAGACCCGCTCAGCCCGTGCGCAGCACCGACCTCGAACCGGCCCCACACCTCGCGTCCTGCCCTGATCATGTCCTCACCTCATCTCCGTGTGCCGAACGCTTCCACCCTCGCTGTCCACATTCTTACCGTGTCGCCATGCCGCACGGTGGGCCCCGCTCCCGCGGGCTCGCGCTCTGGCCCGCGGGAGCGAGAGGTCACGACGTCGAGTCGAGTGCCTGGTCCAGCGTCGGCCAGAGCAGATCGTCGCGGCCCCACTGCGGGTCGATCACCGTCACCTGGTGGGCGCGGCACAGCACCTCGAGCATCGTGTCGTTGCACTCGGCGAACCGGGTCACCTCCAGATCCCGCCACGTCGGCCTACCCCCGAACGACGTCACCGGTGTGTCGCCGCACCGGGTCACATCGACGCACCCGCTGTAGTCGTAGCGCCACACATCGGCAGGAACCACGTCGAGCACCAGCAGACCCGCCGCCTCCGCCGCGGCCCGGATCCGCTCCGCAGTGGCCTGATCGCAGAACCCCTCGACCGTGGCGCGCTGCTGATATCGCGGACCCGGCCCGCCCAGATAGGGCCGGTCCAGCTCGTCGACGCCGGGCTGTGACCCGTCGGTGACGAACCCCGCCCGGCACGCTCGCGCCAGCACCGGGATCAGGGGCTCGGTCTCCGTATCCGGGCCCCACCCGGGCTGGTAGCCCGGCTGCGAGGTCACCTCACGCTCCAGCCACCGGGCGGTGACCTCGCCGAGCCCGGCCAGGGTCACCGGCTCCGCCCACACCCTCCGATCCGAGCGCGACATCCCGATCGTGATCAAACCCATTGGGTTGTCACCTCGCAGCCACCGTGTCACCGCCTGCCAGGCCGTCGCCGACCGCTCCCGCAGCCCGGCACCACCAAGGGGCCTCGTCATCTGCTCCACCGTCGCCACACCTCAGTTCTGGTGGCGCTTGTCGTAGTTCGCCGAGGACTTCTTACGGGCCTCGACCGCCTCCGGGCTGAACACGGCGGCCCTCTTCGGATTCGCCGTGCGCGCCCGGTCCTGGATCCCGGTCCACTTGCCGTCCGGGATGGTGTTGCACGACTCCGCCCGACCGCTCGCGCCGTCGCTGTTGCGGGTACTGAAGATGCTCATGACCTGCCCTCCGTCTGCTGCGCTGATAGATGTCGGGGCGGAGGGGGTGGGCCCGATATCAGCGGGCCCACCCCCTCGCCCATCTTCGATGTCGCGGTGTGCAACGGCCAGGCCCGCGGAGAAGGGATCCCCCGCGAGGCCCGGCGAGCGCCGGCACCATGTCGGCCGGGCTACCCGAGATCACTCACGTGCGGCGTTTCCCGTCGACGTAGACCGTCCCGTCCTCTCTGACCTCGACGGTCTTGCCGTAGGTCGAGTCGTCGGTGACCTGTTTCCCGTCGACGACGACGTCCCCGTCGCCGGTGTGGATCGCTCCCGTGTTGCTCCCGATCCAGGTCCTGACGCGGTCACTGCTGTTCTTCTTACTCATGGCGGTTCTCTCCTCTGTCATCGGCCGTTGTCGTCGCGGCCGGACCGGTGACGGCGGGCCGCGATCAGGGCGGTGGTCACCGTCCCGGCCAGGATCTGCACCTGCATGTGCGCGGCCTGGTCCATGTGCATCCGGCCACCGGGTGCCACGTCGTGAAAGCGCGCCTTGCCCGTCGATCGCGCGAGGCGTTGCAGTAGCCGGGCGTCGTCGATCAGCGCGTGCAGCACGCCCTCGACCACGGCGCCGGCCAGCTGCGCGGCCACCGGCACCCGCACACCCGACGCCCCGTAGAGGGCCGCCTTCGTGACGGCCTGAGCGCCCGCGTAGGACACCGCGTGCCGGGCCAGAGCCCGCCGGCCGTGCGGGGTGTGCTCGCGCTTGCCGGCGGCCATGCAGTCGGTCTGGACGAGGAAGTCCCCGCCGTGATGACCGAGCACCGCCCCGATCGCGGTGAGCACCGTGACAGCCGCTCGGTCCCTGTTGGGTTGACTCATGGTGGGAATCTCCGATCCCGCGGGGGTTTGCCCCCACGCTCCGCTCCGTGGGCCGCCTGGTCTGCGTCCTACGACGCAGACCAGCCAGCCAGCCAGCCCCGGGCTAGTACTCGTCCGCGGCCAGGGGACGGGCGGCCCGGCTCGCACGGCTGTCCCGCGGCGGCACCGCACAGCTCCGGGGCCCCCACGCACGGCCCCGGCTCGGTCGCCGGCTCGTCCGGGTGCTCCCGGTCCGTGACGTTCACTTCCGTGATCTTCGTCGTGGTTGTCATGACGACTACTCCTCTCGCCTGTGATGGTGATGTGATGGGCAGGGCAGGACGGACCCGATATCAGCGGGCCCGTCCTGCCCCGCTTTCCTGTTCCCGTGCTCGGCCGCGCGGGCGGCGGGTCAGACTCCCTTCCCCATCGGCTTGATCGGCTTGTGCGGCTTGGGCTTCCCTCGCCCGACCGGGCGCCGCGCGGGCACCTCCCGCTCGGTGACCTTCCGCGAGCGGCGGGCACTGCGGCAGATGCACGCGCCGCGCCGGTACCGCTCGCAGGCCGGGCATCGCGATCCACGAAGACCCACTGGCCTACCCCTTCCCTTGTCCGTCGAGGTCCGCCGCAGAGCACCCGCCCAGCCGGCGGCGTGATCCGAGGCGCCCGGCCCCTGGCCGGGCCGGGGGGGGGGGGGGGGGGGCGGGGCCCCCCCCCCCGGGGGGAGGGGGGGGGGGGGAGACCACAAC